>JBIIRN010000305.1:0-3572 GCA_044341525.1 Sediminibacterium sp.
GGCCATCAGACCACGGATTCCTACGAGCTGCTTTACCTGTGTTTTACTACCACGGGCACCTGAGTCGAGCATCATGAACACAGAGTTGAATCCCTGTTTGTCGGTGGTCATCTCACGAATCAAACTTTCGGTAATCTTCATATCGACACGACCCCAGATATCAATTACCTGGTTATAGCGCTCGTTGTTGGTGATTAACCCCATGTTATAGCTTTCCCACACTTCATCTACTTCCTCTTTGGCAGAGTTCAGTAATTCATTTCTGATTTCAGGTACAATAAGGTCATTCACACTGAAGGAAAGTCCTCCTTTAAACGCCATACGGAATCCAAGGGTCTTGATATCATCGAGGAAACGCGCTGTTTTAGGTACATTGGTAATCTTGATGATCTCTCCGATGATTTCTCTCAGACTTTTCTTCGTGAGCAATGCATTGACAAAACCAACTTCTGCAGGAACATGTTGGTTGAACAATACGCGACCCACTGTAGTATCGATTACTTTCTTCACCAGCTGACCATTCTCACGAACCATGGTTCTGAGTTTGATATTGGCATGCAGGTCAACACGTCTTTCGTTGTAGGCGATCATCACTTCCTCCATGCTGTAGAAAGCCATTCCCTGGCCCTTGACTACTTCCTGTTCAGTTGATTTTTTGCCTTTGGTAATATAGTAGAGTCCCAACACCATGTCCTGAGAAGGAAGTGTAATGGGCGTTCCGTTTTGTGGGTTCAGGATGTTATGGGAAGACAACATCAATAATTGTGCTTCCAGGATGGCGGCACTGCTCAATGGCACGTGAACAGCCATTTGGTCACCATCGAAGTCGGCGTTGAAGGAAGAGGTTACCAGCGGGTGCAGCTGAATGGCTTTTCCTTCTACCAGTTTAGGCTGGAAGGCCTGGATAGACAGGCGGTGCAGGGTTGGGGCACGGTTCAGTAATACCGGGTGACCTTTCAAAATATTTTCGAGGATATCCCAGATTACGGCTTCCTTGCGGTCTACCAGTTTTTTGGCAGATTTTACCGTTTTAACGATACCCCGCTCGATCAGTTTACGAATAACAAATGGCTTGAATAATTCAGCAGCCATATCTTTCGGTAAACCACATTCATGAATTTTCAGTTCCGGACCTACCACGATAACAGAACGGCCGGAGTAGTCAACCCGCTTACCAAGCAGGTTCTGACGGAAACGACCTTGTTTTCCTTTCAGTACATCGGAGAGTGACTTCAGTGCGCGACCTCCTTCTGCCTTAACTGCATTGGATTTACGGCTATTGTCAAAAAGAGAATCGATGGCTTCCTGCAACATTCTTTTTTCGTTGCGCAAAATCACCTCAGGAGCTTTGATTTCCAGCAGGCGCTTCAAACGATTGTTGCGAATGATAACGCGACGATATAAGTCATTGAGGTCAGAGCTGGCAAAACGACCGCCATCCAGTGGAACGAGTGGACGCAGTTCCGGAGGAATCACCGGTATGTATTGCATCACCATCCATTCCGGACGGTTAGTGATGTGGGTTCCCGCTTCGCGGAATGACTCCACTACACTTAATCTTTTCAGGGCATCTGCTTTTCTCTGCTGAGAGGTTTCAGTGGCTGCAGAATTCCGCAGGGAGAAACTCAGGCTATCGAGTTCGATGCGCTCCAGCAGGGCATGCACGGCCTCTGCACCCATCTTGGCAATGAATTTATTGGGATCTTCATCCGGCAAGTACTGGTTGTCTTTAGGAAGAGCGTCGATGATATCAAGGTACTCTTCTTCAGTCAGCAAATCACCCATTTTCAGTTCTTCCCGAATACCTCCCTGAATCACTACGAAACGTTCATAATAGATGATGGTCTCGAGTTTTTTAGAACTCATGCCCAGCAGATAACCGATTTTATTGGGAAGACTTTTAAAATACCAGATATGCACTACGGGTACAACGAGTTTGATATGACCCATGCGTTCGCGACGTACTTTTTTCTCTGTTACTTCCACACCGCAGCGATCGCAGACGATGCCTTTATAACGGATCCGCTTATACTTTCCGCAAGCACATTCGTAATCCTTTACCGGACCGAATATTCTCTCACAGAAAAGTCCATCGCGCTCCGGTTTATAGGTCCGGTAGTTAATGGTCTCGGGTTTCAGCACTTCGCCAAAACTTCTTTCCAGGATATTATCCGGAGAAGCCAGGCTAATGGTGATTTTGGAGAAAGAAGGTCTGGGTTTATTGTCTCTTTTGAATGCCATATTACTGATGATAATTTGATATGATTGTTAGTAGCGCTATTTTTTGATTGAGTGGATTCGCCGGCAAAATTTATGCGTTGACGGCGAATGGCGGAGCTACTGTAGGGAAACAGACTCCGCCTCCCAATCGTTATTCAAATTTCAGATCCAGTCCGAGACCCCTCAATTCATGTACAAGTACATTGAATGATTCGGGAACACCGGCTCTGGGGATATTATCGCCTTTTACGATGGCTTCATAAGTCTTGGCGCGACCGATGATGTCATCTGATTTCAGTGTCAACAATTCCTGGAGGATGTTAGAAGCACCATAAGCTTCCAGTGCCCATACTTCCATCTCACCAAAACGCTGACCACCAAACTGGGCTTTACCTCCCAGCGGCTGCTGGGTGATAAGACTGTAAGGTCCGATTGAACGGGCGTGCATCTTATCGTCTACCATGTGGTGTAATTTGATCATGTAGATCACACCCACTGTAGCTTTTTGGTGGAAACGCTCACCGGTTTCTCCGTCATAGAGATAGGTATGTCCATTGCGGGGAATACCGGCATCTTTACAATATGTTTCAATCTGATCGGTAGAAGCACCATCAAAAATGGGGGTTGAGAATTTAAGTCCCAATTTCTTACCCGTCCATCCGAGGATAGTTTCATAGATCTGACCCAGGTTCATACGGGAAGGTACACCCAGCGGATTGAGTACAATATCTACCGGCGTTCCATCTTCCATGAACGGCATATCTTCAGCACGCACGATTTTGGCAACAATACCTTTGTTTCCGTGGCGACCGGCCATCTTATCTCCCACTTTCAGCTTCCGCTTTACAGCGAGATATACCTTGGCCAGTTTGAGTACACCGGCGGGAAGTTCATCACCGATAGAAATATTGAATTTCTCCCGCTTGTAACGACCCAGTTCCTCGTTGTACTTAATGTTGTAGTTATGCAACAGGGTATTGATCAGGTCATCTGTCTTAGCATCACCGGTCCATCCCAGCGGATTCACATTCTGATAATCGATACCGCTCAGATTCTTTGCATTGAATTTAGAACCCTTACCAATCAAGACCTCACCAAAGTTGTTGCTTACACCTGCAGAAGTTTTATCCTTCAACAGTGTCTGCAACTTCTCCAGCAACAATTCCTGTAAGTTACCTTCCTGCTGAGTGTGTACTTTCTCTACTTTCTCCAACAGGGCTTTTTCACGAATCTTTCCGTTCTTATCTTTTTTGGCGCGTTGGAATAATTTCTTATCGATCACAACTCCTTCGGTTCCGTTGGGCGCTTTCAAGGAAGCATCTTTTGCATCACCTGCCTTATCGCCGAAGATG
>JBIIRN010000232.1:0-3570 GCA_044341525.1 Sediminibacterium sp.
ATTCGATGTCCCTGTTTTGTGCGCCGGAGGCAGCAGTTGTTGCAGAAAATATAGTGAGACTTGGCACTGCATGTCCTGCATCATTCAACACATAGTAGACCAAAGGATTAGTGCCCTCATAGACCCTTTTTACCACATTGCCCGCATCATTGTTATTTACATTGAATGTGGTACTGGTCGGGGTTACATTCGTCAGATTGTTGCGTTGTAACCAATAATTCAAAGTAGTAGTTTGAGATACCACCCTTCCCCGGTTACAGGCACCGCCTAAATTGGCAACACAACCTCCATCTGCCGGCATGGCAGGATCTAACGTGCCGTGTGTTATCAATATAGGCAGAGGAACCGAAGATCCATTGGTGCAAGCACCCGGCGCAGGATTCAAAGGCAGATTACCACTCGAGACAGCAATTGCTCTAATCGTTGAAGGAAAATTAAAGGCATAAGAGAAAGTCATCAATGCACCATTACTGGTACCCGTCAGATACATGTTTTTAGCAGTTAATCCCATCTCTTGAGTAAGTCTTCCCATTAACTGTTGCAAAAAAACAAGGTCGTCACCTTGCGCACCGGACTGATCATCATTTCGGCAATCATTCCATCCGGGATTACCCTGACTATCCGGACTTCCCTCCGGATAAACCACCAAAATCTGAGCTGTATCTGCGACATTTCTAAATACACTCAGCGGATGCACACCCGGCTGTGCCACATCCAAACCTGCTCCCCCACCCCCATGTAAAACCATTACTACTGCAACCGGCTTGCTTAATCCGGATGGTCGGTAAACTAAATACTTTCTGGCCTGATTGTTCACCTGGATGGTTTGCGTGCTAAGTCCCTCAGGGTAAGGGAAACTCCCAACAGGTGGTACAACAGGGGAATTGGCATCTTTTTTCTTACAGCCAAAGCTGAAGAAAACGAGTAAAATAATTATCAAGTGTTTCATCCTACTATTGACTCCTGAATCACTTATTAGTTTATTCTTTAGCTGTCATTTTTTTTAATAAAGAAAAAAATACTTCATAAAAAGGGTTGATGTTGAATTGTTTAGAAATAAAATAATCATACATCAATTATAAATATGGCTGAAGCTATTCATAATCTTTTTTTATACGACTTATAGATATAATAAATAGTAAGAGCTATTCTAATTCCCCCAATTTTGCCAAAACTAAACCCATGAGTAAAGTAAAAATTACGGTGGCGAATGGTGACGGAATTGGTCCCGAGATCATGAAAGCCACCCTTGACATTTTGCTCGCCGCAGGCGCGCAGATTGAGATTGAAGAGATCGAAGTAGGTGAAAAAGTTTATTTAGCCGGCAATACTTCCGGTATCTCGAACGAATCCTGGGATATTATCCGCAGAAACAAGGTTTTTCTGAAAGCACCCATTACTACCCCACAGGGAGGTGGTTATAAAAGTCTGAATGTGACTACCCGCAAATTTCTCGGACTCTATTCCAATGTGCGTCCTTGCAGAAGTTTGCATCCCTTTGTGAGTACCAAACATCCGGTGATGGATGTTGTCATCATCCGCGAAAATGAAGAAGACCTGTATGCCGGTATTGAACACCAGCAAACAGATGAAGTAGTTCAATGCTTGAAACTGATTAGCCGGCCCGGTTGCGAAAAAATCGTTCGCTATGCTTTTGAATATGCGAAACAACAGAACCGCAAAAAAGTAACTTGCTTCACTAAAGACAATATCATGAAGCAGTCTGATGGTTTATTTCACCAGGTGTTTGATGAAATCGCCAAAGAATATCCGGATATCATCAATGAGCATTGGATTATTGACATTGGCGCAGCCAAACTCGCCGATACACCAGAAGCTTTCGACGTAATTGTTATGCCGAATCTGTACGGAGATGTGTTAAGTGATGTGGCAGCGCAGATTGCAGGATCTGTAGGATTGGCAGGTTCAGCCAACATCGGAGAAGAATGTGCCATGTTTGAAGCTATTCACGGGTCAGCTCCAAGGAGGGCGGGACAAAATGTAGCTAACCCATCTGGCTTGTTGCAGGGAGCTATTATGATGCTGAACCATATCGGACAAACTCCGGTAGCTGAAAAAATTCAGAATGCCTGGTTGAAAACGCTGGAGGATGGCATCCATACTTATGATATCTTCAAAGAAGGTACCAGCAAGCAAAAAGTAAGCACTTCCGATTTTGCCAAGGCAGTGATAGCTAATTTGGGACAAAAGCCGGTGGTATTACATCCGGTTTCTTATGCAGAAAATAAACCCATGCGCTTACCAAAGTACCAGCGGAAAGCAAGGGCTAATAAGGAACTGGTAGGTGTTGACTTATTCGTACACTGGAGCGGATTGAGTGCCGACGAACTGGCTGCCACCGTTAAAAATGTAGCTACTGCCAACACTGAACTGACCATGATTACCAATCGAGGTATCAAGGTTTGGCCACAAGGTTTCCCCGAAACATTCTGTACCGACCACTGGCGCTGCCGCTTCAAGCCAATTGCCGGTAATCAGATGACAAGTGAAACCATCGTTCAATTATTATCCAACGCCCTCCAGCAAAAAGTAGAAGTCATCAAAACCGAGAACCTCTATAATTTTGATGGTAAGGCAGGATACTCACTCGGACAGGGACAGTAAGCGTAGAAATTCCGGTTATATCAAAACCCGATGTAAATAAAACAGCGACTTAAAAAGAGTCGCTGTTTTTATTGTAAGCAGGTCAGAAGTCACAATAGACAGGTTGGACATTTTTATTACAAAAACTATAATACCGGCTTTTTACCCAATACATCTTCAATCGTGAGTAGTTTAATTTCCCCTAAGTTTAACTGACGAATGCCCGCTTCAATTTTAGACCGATCACCTACAACAACCACGAGCATATTATCAGGAACAATGAATTGATTAGCTGCTGCGGTTACAGACTCACCCGTCACTGCCAGTATCTTTCCAACATATCCGTTGTAATATCCATCCGGCAAATCATATAAAATTTGTGCCCCCAGGATGCCTGCCAAATCGCTGTTGGTTTCGAACCTGCCGGCGTAACCCAACGCATTGTAATTTTTCCCCCGGGTCAATTCGTCTTGAGGTATCGGCTGACGAATTTTTTCAAACTCATTGAAAAATTCTTTCAGGGCAGGACCGGTAACATCAGTCTGAACAGAGGAACCGGCTGTGAATGGACTAGGCATGTTCCAGAAACTAAAACCAGAACTAGCACCGTAAGCATATCCGTGTTGCTCACGAAGATTGGAATTAAGACGGGAGGTAAATGATCCACCCAAAATTGTATTCAATACATTGACTGCGTAATACGCAGGATCATTCCTCGCTGGTCCGAGTCTGCCAATGGAAATAACGGATTGAGCAGCACCCGGTTTATCAATAACATAAATGGTTCTTCCTTTAACCTGCGTAGGTAAGGGGCGATTTTTTTTCGGAGCATTGCCTTTAGGATAAGCAGCGAAATATTTTTCCAGCAGCGGAAGTATACTTGATTTAGTTACATCGCCGGCAACGATGATGGTCGTATTGCCGGTAACAAAATGAGTACGATGAAAGGCCACCAGATCCTCCCGA
>JBIIRN010000234.1:0-3524 GCA_044341525.1 Sediminibacterium sp.
CTCTACATCATTTACCTGCATGACCAGTCCGGTTAGTACATTCTCCAAAATCTTCCCTTTGAAATCAGCCGGCTGATGCAGACTGTATACCCTCCGGATCGCTTTGGTATTCTGCAGCATTACCTGTCCTCTTTTATCATCAGCATTGGTGAGAGCAAATGCTTTAGACGATAAGTGATCGAAGAAACTTTTCTTCACCCGGATATATTCATCAAATGTCTTGTGATAATCGAGGTGATCATGGGTGATATTACTGAAGATAGCACCCGCAAATTCCAGTCCGGTAATACGATTTTGGTGGATGGCATGGCTGCTGCACTCCATGAATACGTGGGTACAACCGGCCAGCAGCATGCGGCTCAGTAATTCATTCAGGCGAATGGCATCGGGCGTAGTGTGGGTAGAGGGAAGGATCTCTTGACCGATCTGATTTTGAACAGTACTGATCAAACCACAATGGTATCCCAAGGAAGTGAACAATCGAAACAGCAGTGTGGCGATAGTTGTTTTGCCGTTAGTGCCTGTAACACCCACCAGGGTAATCTGATGCGAAGGATTGCCATAAAATTGATGAGCCATCCATCCCAATGCTTCTCCTGCCTGCTTCACCTGAATAAAAGTGATACCGTCGGGAGTAATGGGTGGAAATTCCTCACAAACGATGGCAATAGCCCCACCGGCAATAGCAGCAGGAATATAATGATGTCCATCTACCTGAGATCCCTTCACTGCTATAAATAAATCTCCGGGCTCTACTGCTCTGGAGTCTATCTGCAACTGACGAATCTCACGGTCGAGTGGACCCATCGTTTGCAGCAAAGGCACCTGATATAATATTTGTTGCAGATTAGCCATTGAGTTTAGGGACGGTTATATGTTGTTTCGGTGAGCTGGATACGAACCTGCTGACCTTTAATTATTTTATCTCCGACAGGAATAGACTGATTCATTACTTTTCCTCTTCCATTTACACGAACCTGTAATCCCCTGGATTCAGCGAGTTGAATTGCATCTTTTAATCCCATGCCTAAAAGCGAAGGCATTTCATTTTCACGAGCGGATCTGCTTTTTACCCAGCTCTGCCGAAAATTTCCGCTCAGGTCGGCCCATTCTGACCAGTTATTGGTTGAATCAATCACTGTAAGTGCCAGTCTCTTAGATACCTGCTGCAAGTCGACTCTGTTTCCAACCCAACGAATGGCTATTGAATCGGAAGCGTTGGTAAGCAGTTCCTTTGGTTCAGTTTTACGAAGGAAGTTGGTATAAAGTCTGTCAGCAATTTCTTTGAATACGGGTGCAGCTACTTCAGAGCCGTGGTACTTTGCTGCGCCGGGTTTATTCTTGATCACGACCACGCAGGTATAGCGGGGTTGTTCTGCAGGAAAAAATCCTGCAAAGGAAGCCTGATATATATTCAGGTTATAACCCTGATTGCCATTGGCTACCTGGGCTGTTCCGGTTTTACCTGCTACGGAATAGGGCGTATTTTTAAACACATGCATGGCAGTTCCATTCTTACAAACACCCTGAAGACAGATGAGTAGCTGCTGACGGGTTGACTCGCTGCAAATTTTCTGACGTAATACCCGGGGTGTTATTTCCCGAATGATCTGACCTTCTCTTGCAATCGCACTCACTAAATAGGGCTTCATCATTGTTCCATTGTTGGCAATGGCATTATAAAGGCTTAGAGTCTGCAGTGGAGTAATCTGGAGGTTGTAACCAAAAGCCATCCAGGCCAGGGTATTGGCATGCCACATTTTATCTCCCGGACGATGTATCACCGGCAATCTTTCACCTGTAAGGTCAATACCCATGGGTGAGTCGAGGTGCATTTTTTTCAACCAGTTGATATATTGAGAAGGGCGGCTTCCATAGTTGTTCCATACCATCTTGGCCATGCCAACATTCGAACTTTTCTCAAATGCCTGTTGTACGGTTTCCTCCCGGATACCATGCACTTCAGCATCATAAACAGTTTGCTTATTCAATTCCCACTTTCCCCCTTCTACATCTATGATATCATTTAGCTTTACTTTTTTATCTTCCAGCAATGCCAGCAGGGTGGCAAGTTTGAAGGTAGATCCGGGTTCAGATGCATTGATGGCGTAATTAAAATTTTCCCAATAGGTACCATCTTCCATTTTGCCGAGGTTAGCCATGGCACGAATCTTACCTGTTTTGGTTTCCATCACGACAGCACATCCCTGAATGGCTTCGTGTTGAACCATGGCATTGAGCAGGGCTTTTTCTGTAACTCCCTGTATAAATACATCCAGTGTACTGATGATATCTTTGCCTGTTTCCGGTTCAGCGATGTATTGATCATCTTCCACCGGCACTTTTACTCCACCAGCAATAAATCTTACCAGCTGCTTTCCTGATTTACCCTGCAAAACGGAATCATAAGAATTTTCCAAGCCCACCTGATTGCTGTCTCTGGCCAAACCGATGGTTCTGAGGGCTAACTGATTGAAGGGATTGAGGCGGAAGTTTTTTTGTACAGGAATAAAGCCACTGGTATATCTGCCGAGATTGACCAGCGGTAGTTTTCGGAACTGATCATATTCCCGGAAGGATATTTTCTTTTTCAGCAGGAAAAAGCCCTCTTTATTATTATAAGCTTGTTGCAGCATGATTTTGTAATCTCCTGTGCTCAAATCAGGGAAAAGAGTCGCCAGGGCATCTGCCAGTGAATCTATTTTCTCACGAAACAATTGACCATTGTTATTACGGAGGGCAGACAATCTTGAGTCCCAATAAATATCAAATCGTGGAACACTGGTACTGAGCATTTGACCATCTTCGGTAAAAATGGTTCCTCGTTCGGCTTCTATTCCCTCGATGCGCTGGTGTATGCTATCGCTGAGACCTCTCCAGTAAGCACCCTGCACCTGCTGGATATAAACGGCTTTACCTATGATGGCGGCGGCGATTATTACCATGAGCAGGAAGCTCAGGTACACTCTCCATAATATGTCATTCTTTACATCCATCTGAGCGGTTACTTATTCAGCGTTGGGTATTGGTTTTTAATTGGAAGGGTAATTCATCGTTCACTTTCAGTTGAAGAGGAGTAGCTGCCTGAATCATTTGTTCTTCGCCACTTTTAAACATCAGTTCACTTTTCAGGGTCTTGTAATTGAATTGGAGTTCCTCTATTTCTGCCTGAGTCGAATTGATTTTTCTGATTACCTGGTCGGCATAATGACCGTTGGCGATATAGATGATTGCGAGCAGGGAGAGAAAGAGAAAAAATGGAAGTTGCCGCAGCATCCACTGGTGGTCGAACCAACCTTTCAGCGGATTCTTCAGTGGGTTGCGGTTTGTTTTTTCCATTTTTTTTGAGTTATCTTTTTTGGGCCACCCTGAGTCTTGCGCTTCTGCTTCTGGGATTAGCTGCCAGTTCAGCAGGGGTGGCTTGTATTGGTTTTTTATTCACGAGATCAAATACTTTCTCCTTCACTTCGGGCAACAGGGGGTTAGGTGGTGTTTCCTCCACTTCTCCCTGTCGGAAGAAAAGT
>JBIIRN010000001.1:0-39256 GCA_044341525.1 Sediminibacterium sp.
AGATTTATATACGGAGAGCCGGGCAGCTGTGTCCGGGGGCGTTACTTCCTTTATCGATATGCCGAATACCCGTCCCAATGTGTTATCAATGGATATACTCGAGGAAAAATATCGCCTGGCGGCGGAAAAATCACTGGCAAATTTTGGATTTTTTCTGGGGGTGAATGATGATAACATAGATGATGTTGTAAAGCTCGATACATCCGGCTTACTGGCAGTTTCAGATGACGGACTCTACTTCACAAAAAAGGGGAACCTGCTGGCAGATAACCCGGCCACACTGGAAAAATTGTTTGCCAATTGTAAATCCATCGTCGCCATTCATTCCGAAAAAGAACAACTGATTGAAGCCAATGAAGAATTGTACCGGGAGAAATTTGGTGACAATATTCCTGCCTGGTGTCATCCGCTGATTCGGAGTGAACAGGCCTGCTATGAGGCAACGGAGCGGGCGATTCAACTGGCAGAGAAGCATGGAGCAAGACTGCATATCCTGCATTTGACCACAGAAGCAGAGACCCATTTGTTTCGGAATGATATTCCTTTGAGCCAAAAGAAAATAACAACAGAAGTTTCCGTTCACCATCTTTGGTTTTCCGATAAAGATTATGACCGGCTGGGCATGCTCATCAAATGGAATCCTGCGATAAAAACGCAGAAGGACAAGGACGGGTTATTACAGGCCCTGATAGATGACCGCATTGATCTGGTGACTACCGACCATGCCCCCCACACCCTCGAAGAAAAACAACAGCCCTATTTTCAATCGATGTCAGGTGCGCCCATGGTACAACACTCTTTGAATGTGATGCTGGAGTTCTACAAAGAAGGAAAAATCACACTGGAGAAGATTGTAGAGAAAATGTGTCACAATCCAGCTATTCTCTATCATATTGAAAAAAGAGGCTTCATTCGCGAGGGGTATTATGCCGATCTGGTATTGGTAGATTTAAATTCGGAGTGGACGGTCAACAAGGAAAATATCTTGTATAAATGTAGCTGGTCACCGATGGAAGGAACTACCTTTCATGCACGTGTGACGCATACGCTGGTAAATGGACAGCTCGTTTACGAGGAAGGAAAATTTCACGAAGAATCGAAAGGAATGGCGTTGGTAGTGCAACAAGATTCAGTGTGAGTGTGAGTGTGAGTTTGAGTGTGAGCGTCTGCGCCTATGGAGTATGCGGAGATTTACACTCCCACTCTACACACTCGCACTGCTCTTTGTGGCCTCGTGCTGACGATACCGACAATGTGCTAACAGAGCATTCATCGGTATCAGGAACCGTTAAACCAAGTTTGAGTGTGAGTTTGAGTGTGGTAGGCTTATACCCAACTCCTTATTTCTCACACGCACTCCCAAACTCACACTGGCTTTCTCACACTCACTCCCACTCTCACGCTTTATTGTGTGGCCTCGTTCTGACGATGCGCCTCTGGCGGAGAACCTTGGATCCGTAGCTTCGAAAAAAAAGCAGAAAAATTGTTAGATGGTGGCCTCGCCAGGAATCGAACCTGGATCTGGAGCTTCGGAAACTCTTATACTATCCATTGTACTACGAGGCCGGGCTGCAAAAGTAACACTTCGCATTGAATTTTAAGCCCAAAGCTCGCGCAAGGCAGCAGGCAGAAAAACGCCTGTGGGAACACTCCACATAATGTGCAAATCCTCCGCTAAACCCGTTTGATTGTCCAAAAAACGAAAGATTCGCTGCACATCATTCTTTTGAAATAAATCAGTAAAAATGCGATCGCCACCTAATCGCCCTGTTGATAAAATTTGCAATAACACACCATCAAACAGCCGAAACTTTTTGTCCTTAATTGTATCCCGGTGGCAGGTTGTATCGCCCGTCTTGAGCGATGTCACAATAGCATCTGCCCGGCGCTGGATGAACTGAAATGCAAATCCGCTGCTGGCTTTCACCTGTCCACCTGCCAGACCAACATTCAGCACCGACCCATCACGCTTGGGAAACTTCAGATTGGTCATCGGTATCACACCCCATTCTGTATGCAGGGTTTCATAGGACTTCCCCGTTATGTATCTGGAAATATACTCCTGCAAAGCAGTATCATAAGCTTCCTGCGGCAGCAGATCAGCCGTGAACAATGTATATTCCACCAATGCCTGTCGCGAACTTACCGGCAAAACATAAACAAAAGCAGTACCTGCTTCCTGACTTACCCGAAAATCCATAAAGGTTGCTATGGAAGGGTCAAAGCAATCCTCTTCTGTCTGAATTAACCATCCCTTAAAATGCTGCAATAAATGATGCGCACCAGCGGCTTTTGCCAGATTGCGAGTGTCTTCCCAAACAATGCTATTGATAATTACCGGTGCTGTAACCTTCCTATCTGAAAGTTCAATCGCTGCACCGTCGGTTTCAGGAACAATAGCGGGAACCCGCTCCTTGAGCCAGGTTACACCGGGATGTTGCAACGCCTTTTCTTTTACAAAATCGTACAAATCGATTCCCCGAATCATCTTATACCGGTACGGTGCCAGCTCTCTGTTGGTGGCATAGTCTGCCGAAAAAAAGTTCAGCCGGCTCCAGGCATGAGATACGATGGATTCAAAAACACCTGTTCCTTTTTCCCAAAAACACCAGGTACGGTCATTCGTGTTTTTTTCTGCGGCATCGAGCACCAATATTTTTTTCCCTTCAAAAAAGGGATCTTCAAACATGCGTACCAATATACTCATGCCGGCACATCCAGCGCCGGAAATAATATAGTCGTACTTTTCTTCCAATTGTCAGATTGAAGGGAGGAGATTCAATTTTTCTGCAGCTTTTCGTCGTTACGAACTTTATCCCAATAACGACGGGCTACCCATAGCATGCCAAAACTTTCACCCTCCTCTTTTCCGAGGTGTTTGTGGTGCATCTTATGTGCCCACCTGATCACTTTGATGTAGCGGTTATTACTGCGGGTAAAAAACTTGAAACGTTGATGAATGATGATCTCGTGCACCACAAAATAGGCAAAGCCATACATGGCAATTCCGAATCCAATACCTACAGCCCAATAATTTTCCCTCATACTGCCTAACATGATGCATAACCAGCTGGGAATGGCAAAAATGAGAAAGAACGCATCGTTTTTCTCGAAGAAACCCTCCTCCTTCTGGTGGTGGTCCTTATGCAGATACCAGAGAAATCCATGCATCACATAACGATGGGTGAGCCAGGTAATCGGCTCCATCAGTAAGAAAACAACAAAAGCGACCAATACGTAGATCATGGCTGATAAAATATTCGAAGTGCAAAAAAGAAAAGGGACTGAATAATTAACAAATGTACAGCGAATTGGTTGACCCGCTGAAATTTCAGTTGTCTGAAAACCAATAACAGCAGGCAACTGATGCCAAACCAGCACACATAATTATAAAAAGGAATCTCACCATTTTCCCAACTCCAGTAACCCAGGCGAACTGCCACCGGCTCTAATAACCAGTCAAAAGCCGTTACCAATAGGGCAGCATCAACGACCAGCGACCAGGCCAGCCATTTTTTGGCCAAAGCCGGTGCCCATTCAGCCGCACCAGCCAATTGTTGGTGCAATAACAACATGGTCTGTGCCCCCGACCAGACTACCAGGAACCAGTTTACTCCAATCAAAAAAGGTACCCCCTTCCAGCTCGGACCCAATACAGTACCATATTGATAGGTACCGAACAGCAAGGAGGTATTAACCCCAATCATTTCGGTGATAATTCCTACCAGTACACACAATAAAAGAAATCTAAAAAATGAGGAGGCAAGTTCCTCCTGTGTCCATATCACCAATGCCAGCATCAATAAGAGGTTGTAGGGTGTCATACTCACAAACCATTCTGCCCGGTTCCCATACAGCATACCAATAGCTCCACTCAGGTGTACGACCACCGCAATCAAACCGGCTATTTTAGTTTTTTGCTCGGTAGACATTGACCATTAGAATTTATTGACCCCTATTTCTTTTCGTTTGCCTTCGCTGAATCACTTTGGCCGTGATGGCTGCGCTGCTCAAACACAAAGGTATACCTCCTCCGGGATGTACGCTTCCCCCAACAAAGTAAAGATTTGATATCTGCTTACTGAAATTGGCATGTCGCAAAAAGGCGGCGAACTGGGAATTCGAGCTCGTTCCATACAGTGATCCCTGGTAGGAATCAGTGAGGGACTCAATACTTACCGGATCAGCCACCCGCTCAGTTCGAATGAGTGGCTCAATATCTGTTTTCAGTAAGCGACTTAATTTTTCGATAATTCTTGTCCTGGATTCTTCCCGGTACCTCTCCCAGTTTTGTCCGACATTGGCAGGCACATTAATCATTACGAACCAGTTTTCCATTCCATCGGGTGCCTGGATGCCCGGTTCACACTTCGAAGTGATATTAATATAAACGGTTGGATCCTCGTATAATGTTTTCAGTCGAAATAAGTGATTGAACTCTTTTTCATAGTTAGAAGAAAAAAAGATGTTGTGTAAGGTCAGTTGAGGAAAATGCTGACCAATGCCCCAATAAAAAATCATAGCACTACTACTGCGCTCTTGCCGCAAAATTCTTTCTGCAGCAGCGGGCTGTTGTAACAGGCGTAAATAAGTAAAGTATACATCCACGTTGCTGACGACTAACCCGGCAGGAAAGAATTGCTCATCCGCAACAATACCAGCTGCTTTGCCATTGACCATTTCAATACGGGAAACGGCAGAATTGAAATGAAAACGAACACCCTTTTTTTCCGCCAGCCGATGGAGTGCACGGGTAATGCTGATCATGCCTCCTTTTGGATAAAAGCTGCCCTCATTGTGTTCCAGGTGAGCTATCATACTGAGCATACCGGGTGCCTTGTAGGGATTGCTGCCATTATAGGTAGCATACCGGTCAAAAAGTTGGGTAGTCTTTTCATTTGAGAATGCCCGGGTATTCAGCTGGTGCATGGAACTGAATAAATGTTGCCAGCGGGTAGCGCGAATTGCCGAACTAACAGATGCTTCCCTAAAAACTGAACCATCATGCAGGGAATGTTCCAGAAAAATATTACCTACGCGCTCGAATAGTCCCGCAGCCTTATTCAAATAATCAATTACCTGCTCTTCTTTTTCTCCGTGCTTTTCTGCCAACTCACGCGCCAGTTGATTTCGATCGGCATAAGCAATCAGGTGAGAACCATCTTCATAAAAATAATGACAGGAAACCGGCAGGCGAGCGTAAGAGAAATATTCTTCAATGGGCTCACCGGCGAGCACAAATAATTCTTCTATTAATTGGGGCCGGGTAAACAAACTCGGACCTGCGTCAAATTGAAATCCATCCTGCGCAAAATGATGAAGCTTACCGCCGGGGAATGAATTTTTCTCAAATACTTCTACCTGAAATCCCTGACAGGCCAGACGGATGGCGGTAGCGAGGCCGGCCACTCCCGCACCGATGACTATTGCGGTATTGTCTTTATCCGGGGGGGAAGTTAAATCCTGGTTCATGCTACTTGCTGCCAACTTAACCAATCCATCATTTTGGGGAAAGCAATATGAAACCAAGGCGTGAATTGTGTGGGCTCTTCTTCCATCATACTTCGAATAGTGTTCACACTGAGGTATCGAACTGCAGCGACTTCTTTGGGATCAGGTTTGAGATCCCCTTCATATTCTCCAAAGAATACATGGTCAAATTCATATTCTGTGAGTCCATTAGAAAAAGGCGCTTTATAAACAAAATCGAATACCTTTTTGAGTGGTGTGGTGAATCCCAGTTCCTCCTGAAGCCGACGCCCGGCTGCAGCTGCCGTCTCTTCTTCGGGACGGGGATGACTACAACAAGTGTTGGTCCACAACCCCCCGCAATGGTATTTTTCTTCCGCACGTTGTTGTATGAGCATTTCTCCTTTGGAATTGAAAATAAAGATGCTGAAAGCCCGGTGTAGCATGGCTTTCTGATGGGCTTCCATCTTTTCCATGGTGCCCACCATTTCATCTTGTTCATTCACCAATATGAGGTGCTCCATAACAGTGTAGGTGTTATAATAAGTTCAGTTGACTCCGGATACCTGCTTTGGCCAATATCAGCATTTTACCATGATCGGGGATACGGATTCGATATTGAAGCATATTCTGGGGGGGGACTTTCTTAATTTTCTTAAACAGCGAGAGGTAATATTTATAGGCTACATATACCCCAAATCGGGCTTTGGGAGGTAAAGCCAGGATTCCTTCATAGGCATGATCGAAATCTCGCTGAATATCTTCTTCTATTATTTCCTTGTCCCGTTGTGAAAAATTATTGAAATCACATCCCGGAAAATAAATACGTTCCATTCCTACATAATCGGCTTTAAGATCACGTAGGAAATTGACCTTTTGAAAAGCTGCTCCCAGACTACGGGCGTAGTTTTTCAAAGAATCATACTGTTCCCTGTTTCCGTCGCAGAAAATAAAGAGACACATCAAACCTACTACTTCGGCGCTGCCATAAATGTATTCTTCGTAACCTGCCCGATCATAACTCACCCGGTTCAGGTCCATTTCCATACTATGGAAAAAAGCTTCGATCAGGGCAGGATCAATGTGATAGCGATTAACCGTCAATTGAAAACTATGCAGAATGGGATTTAGACTGATTCCTCTTTCGATGGCATCATAGGTTTGACGCTTGAAATCTGCCAGTAAAAAAGCTTTATCGTGCTGGTGAAAAGTATCCACTATTTCATCTGCCAGCCGTACAAATCCATAGATATTGAAGATGGGGGCACGCAAATCCTTATGCAATATTTTAATAGCGGAGGAGAAACTGGTACTATAAAGTTCAGTTGTCAGTTTACTGGCCGACTCGCTAAGTTGAACAAATAAGCGTTCCATGCTGACAAAAATTAAACAAGTAATATAATCATTTTTCCTGTAATGAGCTGAAACAGTAACCCTATTTACGCTGTGAACCGTTCTATTCGCATGATCATCAACTATATAGCTTATTGACTTCCTTAGCCACCACTTCCCCGCTGATCAGACTGGGGGGTACCCCTGGTCCGGGTACCGTTAACTGTCCGGTAAAGAATAAATTCTTCACTTTCTTACTCTTCAGGGATGGTTTTAAAACAGCTGTCTGCATCAAAGTGTTCGCTAAACCATATGCATTTCCTTTGAAGGAGTGGTAATCTGAAACAAAATCACGCGGCGCTACTGATTGCTTCACCACTATAGCATCTCGAATGGATTGGCCAAAGCGTTTCTCCAGCCGTTCCATCACCATCTGAAAATAATGTTCCCTGAGTTCCGGTGTATCATCGGTTAATCCGGCAGCGACTGGAATCAGAATAAATAAATTCTCTCCGCCGGGGGGTGCGGTAGACGAGTCGGTAACAGAAGTAACATTGAGATAAAACAAAGGCTCCGATGGCCATTCTTTGCTGGTATAAATTTCTTTCCCATGCACTTCGAATGAAGTATCAAAAAACAGGGAGTGATGGGGTACATTTCCCAACTTCTTATTCAGACCTACATAATACAAAAGGCAACCGGGTGCCATCACCCTTTTTTCCCAATAATCAGGTGAATAGGAGCGATATGCTTCAGGTAACAGATCGGTTTCGATGTGGTGATAATCTGCTCCACCAATAATTACATCAGCTGTATAACGGGTAGTGGAGGATTCACCGGGCTTGCCTCCGACATAAACTGCGGTGGCAACTCCCTGATGAACATCAATAGCAGTTACTTCTTGTCCGAAATTAAATTCAACTCCAAGTTCCAATGCCAGGTCATACATACCCTGTACTATTTGGTACATGCCTTTGGCGGGGAACCAGGTACCACCCTCCATATCGGCATAATTCATCAAACTATAGAGGGCAGGTGTTTTTTCAGGAAGTGCACCCAGAAATAGAACCGGAAATTCCATCAACTCCCGTAAACGAGGGTCTTTGAAAAACCTGGCTACATGGGTCTTCATCGATTGGAAAACATCTAGCCGGAAAAGACCTTTGACCAAATCAATATCCAGGAATTCAGTTAGAGATTGTCCGGGTTTGTGTACCAATTTATGAATACCTACTTGGTATTTATAAGCGGCTTCCGATAAAAACTTACTAAGTTGTTCTCCGGCACCGGGTTCAATCGATTCAAAAAAATTTTGCAACGCTTTCCGCCCTGCGGGAATATCCCAGTGCCCTTCCGGCCAGTAGACCCGGTAGGAAGGATCCAGGCGCTTCAACTCGTAATAGTCGCTTACTTTCTTTCCGAATAAATGGAAATATCGGTCGAACACATCCGGCATCCAGTACCAACTCGGACCCCTGTCAAAAGTGAAGCCACCTGTTTCCAATTTACGGGCTCTTCCACCCGGTAAGGTGTGCTTTTCCAAAACAGTAACTTTCCAACCGGATTTCGCTAGGAAACTGGCAGCTGACAGTCCCGCAAAACCACTTCCAATGACGATGGCTTTTTTTTGCAAGAGCGGGAATTGAAGGTGTGATTAATGGCGAGTGATCTGGGCCTTTAGCAATTTACGAGCAAAATGGATACGACTTTTAATAGTTCCCAGTGGTTCTTGCAGCATGTCTGCAATTTCATGGTATTTGTACCCATCAAAATAAAGCAGGAAGGGATTGCGGAATATCTCAGGCAGTTCGCTAATGGCCTGCTGAACTTCTTTCAGGTTGATGGTGGCTACTGCCTCGTTGGAAACAGTACCCTGCTGCACATTCAGCAGGAAATCATTGGGGGTATGATCGAAGATGGTGTTCTGCTTGGCTTTTCTGCGGTAATTATTGATAAAGATATTCCGCATAATGGTGTATAACCAGGCCTTGATATTGGTACCAACATTGTACTTGTCCTTATTGGCCAATGCCCTGAAAAGAGTTTCCTGGTAAAGATCTTTTGCAGCTTCCTGATCGTGTGTCAGTGTCTGTGCAAATGGCTTAAGAAACTCGGCATTATTCAGCAAGAGACGGTTGAATTCTAACGTTGACATGGCCTTTTGTTTAATTTTAGAAACTCAAAGTTAAACATTTTTCAAATAGCAATCACATTATATTTTTTAATATATACTTTTTTATAATTGATTTTCAATCATATAAATATATCAATATAATAATTGTTTAACAATTAGTCTAAATTAATAAACAAAATTCTGTTGAACAGATCACCTAACAATAGGGAGGTGACAAGAAAAAAAGGGGGGGAAATGAAAATTAATCGACGAAGCGGGGTATTCCAAAATGATCCATCACTTCAATCAGCGACTTGCATATATGTATACTCGGCGGTACTTTTTTACCGTACTGCTGTGCCACAGCGCCGGAAATCATGATGCGACGGTCGGGCATCCGATTATGAGCATTTATGATGAACTTGTCGAAATTGAAATTCGGTGCTACGGAAGTAAGGTGAGTAAATAATGTGGGTACATTTTTTGCATTGGCAATGAACTCAACATCTTTGAGTGGGATGTTGGCACCCAGATAGAAAACCTTGTGCCCGCGAGATTTGAGCAGATAATGCAGGAATAATAAGCCTACTTCATGGTGCTCCCCTTCCGGCAAGAAAAGGATGATGGGAGACTTGTTTTCAGGAACCATTCGTAATCCCTCAATTCCCATGATCAGCTTTTGCCGGATAACATTGGTAGCAAGATGCTCCTGGGCCGGATTAATATGATTGGTCAACCAAAGAATACCGACTTTTTCAAGGAAAGGAAAGATGGTTTTGATAATAGCTTTTTCAACTCCTTTGGCACGAATATGCTCATCGAGTAAGGATTCAAAATGATCAATATTTACATCGACCATTGCCCCTACCAAATCATTGATCAGCTTTTCCTGTTGTGCTTCGGACTGAGAGAGCAGGGCAATTTTCTGCTGCATCTCTTCCGGCGTCATTTTATCGATTCGGGATATCTTATATCCGTATTTATTCAGGAGGGCAATATTGAGAATTGCCTTCAACTCTACATTGGAGTAGTGCCGAATATTGGTTTTAGAACGCTGCGGTGACAGCAACCCGTACCGCTGCTCCCATATCCTGATTGTATGGGCTTTGATGCCCGACAAATTCTCCAGATCCTTGATGGTAAAGGTGTTCATGCCTAAATAACACAACTCGCCTGAAATTGTTTGGAAACCCTCCATCAAGAAAAGGTGAGAAAAACTAATCTGCTGAAAATGAGGATATTATCTTATGCGTCGCAGGTATTCCCCGTAACCGCTTTTGGCATACCGATCGGCTAGCTGCATCAGCTGTTCACGTGAAATAAAACTCATCCGGTAGGCCACTTCCTCAATACAACCGATTTTTTGGCTCTGCCGCTTCTCAATTACCCGCACGAATTCGCTGGCATCACTGAGTGAATCAAAAGTACCCGTGTCGAGCCAGGCAGTTCCCCGGTTCATAATGCCCACCTGTAATTTTCCCTGTTGAAGGTAAACACGGTTCACATCAGTGATCTCATATTCACCGCGGGGAGATGGCTGAATATTTTTAGCAATTTCCACGACAGAATTATCGTAAAAGTAAAGCCCGGGTACTGCATAATTGGAAGTAGGATGTGCCGGTTTTTCTTCAATGGAAATTGCTCTTTGTGTCTCGTCAAAAGTGACCACGCCATACCGCTCGGGATCATTCACTTCATAAGCAAATACCGCAGCACCATCAATATTATTGAATGACTGAACGAGTTTGCTAAAGCCGGCACCATAGAAAATATTGTCCCCCAATATCAAAGCCACTTTATCATGGCCAATGAATGATTCACCAATAACAAATGCCTGTGCCAGTCCGTTGGGTTTCTCCTGAACGGCATAAGAGAACTTACATCCCAACTCAGCACCATCCCCCAATAGTCGTTGAAACTGACTGCTATCTTCCGGCGTCGTGATGATCAGTACTTCCCGAATACCTGCAAGCATTAAAACTGAGAGCGGATAATAAATCATCGGCTTATCATAAATGGGCATCAGCTGCTTACTGATCCCTTTGGTAATCGGATACAACCTTGTACCGGAGCCACCTGCCAATATAATTCCTTTCATAGATAGAGTTTTCGTTTCACAAACCGGGGTGAAGTATTAAGCGAAATTAAGGGTATTGATCACCTCCTGCAACAGCGGCTGTTGTTGATCTTTATCAGATAGAATCCGTCTGGCAGCAGGTGTTTGCCACTTAATTCCCAAAGCAGGGTCGTCATAATAGATACCACCCTCAGCCGCCTTGTTATAGTAATTATCACACTTGTAAAAGAAAACGGCTTGTTCACTCAACACTTCAAAGCCATGGGCAAAACCCCGTGGAATAAACAATTGAGTGGCATTCTCTTCCGATAAAACAATACTGAATGACTGTCCGAAACTGGGAGATTCTCTTCTGATATCCACCACTACATCGAGCACACTTCCCCGCAAAACCCGAACCAATTTGGCTTGTGCATGAACGCCCAACTGAAAATGCAAGCCCCGAATGACCCCCTGCTGAGAGGAAGATTGGTTATCCTGAACAAAATTAACATCGACACCGGTCTTCTCTAGAAACCTTTGCCGATTATAACTTTCAAAGAAATAACCCCTGCCATCATTCAGCCGATGGTCATGAATAATCCAGCAACCAGATAAGGGTGTTGCTTCTACCTGCATGCGTTTGTATTTATGATGGGTGATACATCTTTTCGTAATACTGCTGATAAGCCCCGGATGTTACCTGCTCGAGCCATGTCTTGTTGTCCAGATACCAGTCGATCGTCCGACTCAATCCCTCTTCAAAGGTAACGGAGGGTTTCCAACCCAATTCCCGATTGATCTTACTGGCATCAATAGCATATCGAAGATCATGTCCGGGTCTGTCTTTAACATAAGTAATCAATTGTGCAGAGGTTCCGGGATTGCGTCCCAGTTTTTCATCCATCAGGCGGCACAAAAGCTGAACTAAATCAATGTTCTTCCACTCATTAAATCCACCTATATTATAAGTATCCCCTGTTTTACCCTGATGAAATACTACATCGATGGCCCTGGCATGATCAATCACATATAACCAATCGCGCGTATTTTTTCCATCCCCATACACCGGTAGTGGTTTTTGATGAATGATATTATTAATGAAAAGAGGAATCAGTTTTTCGGGAAAATGATAAGGTCCATAATTATTGGAGCAGTTCGATACCACAACCGGCAAATGATAGGTTTCGTGATAGGCACGTACAAAGTGATCGGAAGAAGCTTTGCTGGCTGAGTAAGGCGAATTAGGTGCGTAGGGTGTCTGCTCTGTAAATAGTCCGGTATCACCCAGGGTGCCATACACTTCATCAGTAGAAATATGATAAAACCGGTGAGCAGAAAGATTCTCTTTCCAATAAGTCTTGGCAACATTCAGCAAATTCACCGTTCCAATTACATTGGTATAAACAAAATCCAAAGGAGAGACAATCGAACGATCTACATGTGATTCGGCAGCCAGGTGCAATACATCAGTAATATCATGCTTCCTGAAAACTTCTTCCAAAGCCGGCACATCCAGGATATTCACTTTTTCAAAAAAATAATGAGCCGATTGTTCAATATCCTGAAGATTCGCGAGGTTACCGGCATAAGTCAGGCAATCAAGATTCACGATCCGGTAGTCGGGATACTGCTGTACAAAAAGACGTACAACATGAGACCCAATAAAACCGGCTCCGCCGGTGATTAAAATTCTTTTGCTCATAGCCAAAATTTCCGTGCAAAGAAACAATAAAAATGGCAGTTTTAAGCTTAGGTATTCCCCCCTATTTGCAGCCAATTGAACTATTAACCTTAATTTAGAATAGTAATTATATATATGCAGCAAAGATTCTATTCGCTCGATGTTTTTCGGGGTGCTACGGTAGCCCTGATGATACTGGTCAATAACCCCGGCTCCTGGTCGCATATTTATGGCCCCCTGGCCCATGCCGACTGGCACGGATGTACCCCTACCGACCTGGTTTTTCCCTTTTTTCTCTTTGCTGTCGGAAACGCCCTCGCTTTTGTTTTGCCGGGCATGGAGCAAAAATCAACCGGCTATTTTTTATCGAAAGTAATCAAAAGGGCCTTGCTTATATTTGCCATTGGTTTATTCCTGAACTGGAGTCCTTTTATCAAATGGGACAATGACGTATTGGTTGCAAAGGCATGGAGCAATGTTCGCATACTGGGTGTACTGCAACGCATCGCCATCGCTTATTTACTGGCGGCCTTATTCATTTATTTTTCCCGTCCAAGAGGGGCCTTTGTAGTAGCCGGAATATTATTACTAGGGTATTGGTCGCTGTGCTTACTCCTGGGAGATCCCTCAGATCCTTATAGTCAGTCGGGTTGGTTCGGTACCCAGTGGGATTTGCAACTCCTCGGTGCTTCACACATGTATAAAATGAATGGAGTACCCTTCGATCCGGAGGGACTTGCCAGCACCTTACCTGCTGTTGCTCAGGTGATGTTGGGTTATATGACCGGTGCTTTTATCAGGGAAAAAGGCAGTTCCTTTGAGATGCTGGCGAGATTACTGGTGGTGGGTTGTATCATGGTAGTGATTGGATATGGTTGGGATATGGTCTTCCCCGTCAACAAGAAAATATGGACGAGCAGTTATGTGATGTATACCAGTGGTCTGGCCATTTTGGTATTGGGAATCATGATGTATGCGCTGGACTGGAGCAATGAACGACCCGGCTGGAGTCGCTTCTTCAATGTATTTGGGAAAAATCCGTTGTTCATTTTTGTACTCAGCGGATTTTTACCGCGGGTGTTGGCGCTGTTTCGCTGGACAGATCATATTGGAGACAACGGTAAACCGGTTTATACTTCTGCGTTGCCCTGGCTCTACCAACATATCTTTAAACCGATTGCCGAAGATCAACGGGTAGGGTCGGCTTTGTATGCCATTGCCATGATACTCTTTTACTGGCTGATTGTATATTTCCTGGATAAAAAGAAAATCTATATCCGGGTATAAGGCCCGATTTTGCCTGGTCAGAGTGACCGAATCTTTCGGGCCGGATTACCTGCATATACTCCCGGCTCAATGATATCCTTCGTTACCACAGAACCCGCGCCGATAACGGTTCCATCAGCTATGGTAACCGGTAAGATTGTCGCATTGCTTCCTATACTAACCCGATTACCTATACGGGTGGGTTTCCATTTGGCCGGATCCCCCGATGGGCCCCCTTCCGAAAGTAAATCATTGGTGAACATCACTCCATGTCCAATGAAACAATCATCCAGTAAGGTCACTTTTTCGCAAATAAAACTATGTGACTGAATGCGGCAACGTTTTCCAATTACTGCTCCTTTTTGTATTTCAACAAAGGGGCCAATAAAAGAACCATCACCAATGCTGCAACCGTATAGATTAACGGGCGCTACCCAGGTCACATCAGTTCCCATTTGAACATCAACAATACCTGCTGCATGAGAAGAAGGAGAAGGTGGCGTCATCAGCTTATGAATTACCCGGGGAAGACATCAATGAAAGAAGTCATTCGCCATTTGTAAACTGCCGGGTTTTCCTACATCCAGGTAACGGGTACCGGTATGATCATACCCAACTATTGGAAAATGATTGGCCAGGGAAAGATATACATCTATGATAGAAAACTTTCCCTGCTGGGCAATTTTACTGAAGATATCAGGGTTGATTACATGGAGTCCGCTAAATGCCTTGGGGATCAGGAACTGAGAATTCTTGACAATTTTTTCACTGAAGGGTTCCAATTGGCGCCAGCCCACCAGTGTTTGCTCTTCATCAAAAAGGAAATGTCGGTTACTCATCCGATCCGTGATGGCCAGGGTGACCAAGCCGCCCATATCCTGGTGGTGCTGGATGAATCGCTTAAGAGAGAAATCGGTTAATACATCTGCATTCACTGCCAGAAAGTAGGGCTCCCCCTCAAAAAACGGAGCTGCTTTCAGCAGGCCCCCTCCGGTATCCAATAAAGCTTCCGATTCATCTGAGATATGCACTTTACAACCCCATCCGTTGCTTTCTTCCACCGCCCGAATAATCTGATCAGCAAAGTGATGCACATTCACAACTACTTCCGTTACACCGGCTGTTTGCAAATATTCTATGTTCCGCTGCAGCAAGGACTTGCCATTCACCATCGCCAGCGCTTTGGGGTGCTCGTCAGTCCACGGTTTTAATCGTGTCCCGAGTCCTGCAGCAAATACCATGGCCTTCATACTAAGAAAATTAGTTCATTTCGAAGTTCTAATATACAATTTTTTTACTAATCACTCTTTCACCCATCTTGTCTGGTTGCGGTGATTAACCTCTACCCTGACTTTATATTTATTGCGCAAGTGTCGGGCAGTTTGCTCAGCTGCATATACACTTCGGTGCTGACCACCGGTACAACCAAAATTAATCTGCAGGTGTTCAAAATCTCTTTTCAGGTAGGCTTCTACTTGAATATCAATGATATCCCACACACTGTTCAGGAACTCAGTCATTCGGGTTTGCTGCTCCAGATAATCGATTACCGGCTTGTCTTTCCCGGTCTGGCATCGGTAAGTTTCCAATCTGCCGGGATTGGTGATTCCCCGCATATCGAAGACGAAACCTCCGCCATTACCTGAATCATCAACCGGCAACCCTTGTTTATAACTAAAGCTGTTAATCTGTATGCTCAAAGGAGTCTTTTCATTGGCCTGAATAGGTTCAAACCGGTCAATCATTACCGGAGCAATCAATATTTGAAGCAATCGGTCAAACTCTGGTGTAACAATCCCTACCCGCTTGTTCAGAATAAAAAAACGAAGGTTTCTCATGGCCAGGGGAATACTGGCTAAAAAGTGAGCTTTCCGTTCGAACAGGCCCCTGAACCCATAAGCCCCTAAAACCTGTAACAAGCGAATGAGAACATACCCATTGTACTGACTGACAAATGTGACCCGATCAATCGGTTGCTCGAGCAAGGGCTCCAGGGCATCCATATAATCATCCAATAAACCGGTTTTCCATTCATCACTCAGTTCAGCTTTCGCCTGCCAAAGCAATGAAGCAACATCATATTGAGGAGCACCTTTCATGCCGCCCTGATAATCGATAAAGAAAACCTCTTCTCCCTGCACATGTATGTTCCTGCTTTGGAAATCACGGAACATAAAAAACTTATAATGGGTATGGGTCAGGTAATTGCTCAGCGCTTCAAAATCATCTAACAATGCCTGCTTGTCATAAGGCACCTGCAGGGTATCCAGGAAATAATATTTAAAATAGAGCAAATCACTCATGATGGCCTGCTTGCCAAAAACTTTGGCGGTAATGCATTGATCATAATCCAAGCCCTTGTCGCCCAACACTTGAAGACGAGCCAGTTGCACTAAGCTTTTTTGAAAGAGCTGATAGATGTGATCTGTATGGCCTTCCCTTTCGAGCAACTGAAGCAAAGAGTCAGGTCCGAAATCTTGCTGAAAATAAATAGTATGTTCAGCGTTCTGACCATAAATCTCAGGAACCGGAAGTCCTGCTTTTTTAAAGTGCTGCGTGAAATAAATGAAAGTGTCTGTTTCCTTTTTATTCTCGCTGTAGGTAGCGATAGTGGTACCTCCCGCATGGTGGAGGCGGAAATACATCCTGTCGCCTCCACTCTGAGGCAACTTTTCGATGCGCTCGGGCACCTTTCCGCAGATGCTGCTAAACTCTTCCCGAATGGCCTGTAAGACGGCTTCCATGCAATACTCAGTTTCCTGCGAAAATAAAGGTTAGCCCTGAATTTTCAGGAGGTGATTCTTTTTTTAGAAAGATAATATAAAGGCATCCCTGCCAGTGTAATGCCAACTCCCAGCAGAGAATGGATCAGCCGGCTTTGACCCTGCAGGTATTGTTGAACATCGGTAATCAACGTTATAATTAAGAAGGAAGCCGTAAACAATACAAAAACCAGCGGAACAAAAGGATAGCCGGGGACCCGGTAGGGACGGTCTGCCTCGGGGAGTCGCCGGCGCAGAATGATCACGCCCAAAACACTCATTCCATAAAAAAACCAACTGACGAATATCAGCATGTCTGTAAGAATATCGAAAGACCCTGATATAATTAATACTGCCGTCCAAAAACCATTGAGCCAAAGCGCATTGCCGGGCGTATGAAAACGGGGATGAACCCTTGCTGCCCAATTAAATGTGGCCTGCGAAGCCCCCCACGCAAAAGTGACCCGGGCCGTAGAGAGAATATTGCCGTTGGCTGCTCCGAGGGTTGAGATTACCACCAATAGCGTGATGATCCAGGCACCTGTTTTGCCTAAGGCCACCAATGCCGCATCTGATGCTACCCAGCCGGAACCAGCCATTTGTTGAGGTGACAAAACAAAAGCAAAAGCTGCGTTCAATAATACATATACCAACAGACAGATGAGTAATCCTGAAAGTAAACTAAGTGGAATATTCCGGCGGGGATCCTTGATCTCACCGGCGATGAAAGTAATATTATTCCAGCCATCATATCCCCAAAATGCACCTGACAGTGCTGCCATCCAGGCAGCGACGGCAGTCCAGCCAACGGGCTGTTGCGGTAAAGTTTCACTATAATGCTGTAAAGCTCCTGCAGGAGAATTAAACAAACCCAATACGAGTAATACAATAGCCAATAACTTAATCCAGGTCAGTAACCTTTGCAGGGCTGCACTTCGCCCCAAACTGAAATAATTCAACCAGGTAAGTAACAATACAATACAGATGGTCAACAACTTTACACCCGCATTCTCCAAGGGTAAAATATCTCCGATAAAAGGTATGTGCCAAATAACGGACTGCACAGTTGCCGGCTGGAATCCGGGAAGGGGGATAAAATAACCCAGATAAGTAGAGCAAACATAAGCCACGGAAGCATTCCCTGCAGTATTGAATACAGAAAAGGCAGCCCATCCATATAGATAAGCGAAACGTTCTCCATAAATTTTCTTGAAAAAAACATACTGTCCGCCCGTTTCGGGAAAAAGAGCTGCCAATTCAGCATTAGACAGGGCTCCAAACAAAGTTATGATACCCGCCAAAGCCCAGACTTCCAGCAACCAGACCGGAGAACCTAATTGAGACATCATTAGCGCTGGTTTCATAAAGACACCGGAACCAATGATTCCACCGGCAACAATAGCGATGGTGGATGACAAACCCAGCGTTCTGCGTAACCCTGACATTCACAATATTTGAATAAATATAAAGGAAAGAAAGCAGTCAACACTTGTATAATGGTAGTATCTTTATACCATGTGAATGAGAGATGATTCCGGAGTTCCATCCAAACCATCTATATGCTTAAAATCTTTCTTCTCCTTTTCCCCTTATTGTTTTGGCAAACCCAATTAAAATGGGAACCCGATTTGATTTCTGCACAAAAAAAGGCCGGGGAACAGCATAAAATTATTCTTCTCAATTTTTCAGGGTCTGACTGGTGTGCCCCCTGTATTCAGATGCACAAAAATATTTTCAGTCATCCCGATTTTCTGTCTTGGTATGACCAACACCTGATTCTTGTCAATGCAGATTTTCCCCGTAATAAAAAAAATCGCCTCAGTACCGAACAGCAAAACCGAAATGATAAAATGGCTGAACAATATAATCCCCAAGGTATTTTTCCAATGACTATTTTATTGAATCCGGATGGAAGTATTAGAAAGGTTTGGGAAGGCCAGCCCAAAGTTTCCGCTGCCGAATTCATTCGCGAAATCAACAACAGTATTTCCCAAAAAAATTAAACCTGATTTTATGTTGCCAACTCAATTAATCCGGAGATCTTTAACAGGCAGCCGGCCATTGTTTTTTTGCATGCTGCTGATTGGATTTTCCCTTTGTACCCTGAATAGTTGCACGCCCGTTAAGGAATACCAGAAAAATAAACTGAATGACAGTGAGATGATTCTTACCAACAGAAAAATAGAAAAAACAGAATTGAGTTTCCTTTCTTATCGAGAGGGGGCATCCGGAGCCAATGCTGGTAAGAGCGGCGGTGGCTGTGGTTGTAATTAAAAAATTATTGAACCGGCTGGACTATGAAAAAACTTACTTTAACCACGATAGCCCTTTACCTGGGAATATTATCGCTGTTCGCACAGGCCGGACCCAAAAATGATTCTGCCTATAAAAAGAGAAAGCTAACTTTTGAAGAAGCCAATATTGTATCCAGTTATTATCAGCAAGATGGCAATAATTCATCCATTACAGGTGGTATCGGAACTGAAAGATTAACGGATATTTCCAGCCAGTTTTCCATCAAGTTAACCAAAGTAGATCGCAAATGGAGGAAACATACAATTGATATGGAGCTGGGTATTGATCACTATACCTCAGCTTCTTCAGACAGGATTGATCTCAAAGCAAATTCCTCTGCTTCTTACAATGACACCCGCGTTTACCCCTCTCTGAACTGGTCACGGGAAGATACCAAAAAAGGAACTACCCTTGGAGCAGGTGGATCGTTCTCTGCTGAATTTGATTACTTGTCATACGGCGGACAATTCAATACTTCTAAAAAGACGAAGGACAGAAACGGGGAATGGGGCATTAAGGTTTTTGCCTACCTCGATCAGCTCAAAATGATTTTGCCGGTTGAACTTCGATCGGGGCCATTCATACCCAGAGGTACCCAATACCCATGGACCGATCGAAATACCTTCGGTACCAGTTTGAGTTATACCCAAATAGTGAATACAAAATTACAACTGGCGCTACTGGCTGATGTAATTTTTCAACAGGGGTTTTTGGGACTCCCCTTCCATCGGGTTTATTTCAATGATAACACAGTACACATGGAAAATCTCCCCACCACCCGTTGGAAAGTTCCTGTCTCGCTGCGATTCAGTTATTTTGCCTCTGATCATCTCATACTCCGGGGATATTATCGCTATTATCAGGATGATTGGGATTTATCGGCCCATACGCTGAGTATTGAACCTGTTATCAAGCCCTCCGCCTTTTTTTCTGTGAGTCCTTTCTACCGACTTTATGTTCAGCAAGCAACCCGTTATTTTGCTCCTTACAGGGTTCATACTGCTGCCAATCAATACTATACCAGCAATTTTGATCTTTCCGGATTCACCAGTCATTTGTTTGGAACAGGAATTCGAACCGCTCCACCCGGTGGTATTCTGGGCTGGTCAAATCTGACTGCACTCGAACTTCGTTATGGTCATTATACCAGAACCAATAACCTTTACTCCAATATTATTTCCCTGAACCTCACCATCCGATGATGCTTAAGGACGGAGTCCAAAAAGACTAATTTGTTTTCCTTCCTCGGCATAACAGGCGCGACGAAATAAGATCATGCCCTGTAACAAAAATTGTATTGAACCAACTTCTTTAGATTGTCTGCCGTCTGAAACTTTCCACTGAACCGGTTGTCCCAACTGTAGTGCGGGACAATTACTGCCCTGTAGGTAGGAATTCAAAGAGCGAAGCTGCTCCTGCAGGAAATAAAAATGAGCCGGATCCCGTAGTTGCCAGCAAAGCTGCCCTGCGGGCGCTAATACAACCGGATCGAGTGTAACCATCCATTGATGCTGGGTGCTGCAAATCCGCTGCATCCATCGAATCAGGGTGTCTTCCATCCCCTCTCTTGCCAGAAAGGAAGCCACACAACCGGCCTGAGCGGGCAGTAATAGCCGTTCGCTCACTTCTGCCGGCAATTGCAGGGTTAACCAATAATGCCACCAGCCCCGGCTGGTTCTTTTACTATCAATCTCGTCTGCCACTACCCCCTCCATAAAAAATGATTAATAATTATTTTAGCATAAAAATACTAATTATTTTAGCATTTCAAAATAATTCTATGGTGTCGGAAAAAGGATATCAACCCGCCTACACGGGAACGAAAGATTTCACGCAGCAGGAAGTGACGACAGCAAATGCCACAGGTTTTGGGGCTGCGGCCGATGATTATATGGAGCGCGGCATTGATCTGAATGAACAACTCATCCGCAACAAACCCGCCACTTTTTTCTTTCGCATGAACAGCGAAGCCCTGCAGGAAGCCGGTATTTTTCCGGGTGATGTGCTCATTGTAGACAGAAGTATTCCGGCCCAATCGGGAAAAGTGATTATCGCGGTAGTAAATGGAGAGATGATAGTGCGGCGACTAATGCAGCAGCGTGGCCAAACCTGGCTAACTGCTGATAATAAAAAAATGCCGGCAATGCCCATCCTTCCCGAGCATGAACTGATTGTGTGGGGAGTAGTTGTATATGCCATTCATACATTATGATATGCGCGCCATTGTAGACTGTAATAGTTTTTACTGCTCCTGCGAACGGCTCTTCCGGCCGACACTCGATGACCGCCCGGTGGTGGTATTGAGCAACAACGATGGTTGTATCATTGCGCGCAGCGATGAAGCCAAGCAATTGGGCATAGCAATGGGAGAACCTTATTTCAAGGCCCGAGACCTCATAGAAAAAAATAAAGTAGCCACTTTCTCATCCAACTACTATCTGTACGGTGATATGAGCTGGCGGGTAATGGAATGTATGCGCAGTCTATTGCCGCCGGAATGTGTGGAAGTATATTCAGTAGATGAGGCCTTCCTTGACCTAAGTCATTTACCTGCCAGCCGGGTACATGGTTTTTGTTTGGAAGTAAAACAAAGAATCGAACAATGGACAGGCATCCGCGTATCGATTGGCGCAGCCCCCACAAAGGTACTTAGCAAGGTAGCCAACCGGATCTGTAAGAAGAATAAGGTGGCCACCGGTGGCGTGCTGGTTCTCGATAGCACAGAAAAAATAACGGAGGCCCTGCGACAGACAGCAGTAGCCGATATCTGGGGCATTGGCCGGCAGTATGCAGAAAAACTTCGGTCGATGGGTATTCATACTGCGGAAGAACTGCGCGCACAAAATACCGCCTGGGCCCGACAAATACTGGGGGGAATCACCGGAGTAAGGCTGCTGCACGAACTGCAGGGTAACCCATGCATCGGCATGCTCGAGGAACTGGTGACAAAAAAAATGATTGCCACCACACGTATGTTTGGAAAAGAAGTGAGGGAACTCAGGGCCATCCGGGAAGCTGTAGCCACCTATACTTCCCGCGCAGCGGAAAAACTCCGCCGACAAAATGGAGCAGCCTCCTGCATCCATGTTTTTCTGATACCCAAGTCGCCGCCTGCCGGCGGAAGATTCAGGCACGGACCCGTGATGGGCAGCTATATCAACCTCACCCGTGCCACCGATGCCACCAATGACCTGATTAAACCGGCCCTTCAAATCGCAGAGGAGTTGTTCGAGGAAGGACTCATCTATAAAAAAGCCGGGGTGATGTTATCGGGAATTGTTCCCCGCGAAGCAGTACAGGGCTCCTTGTTTGAGGCAGAAGATCCACGAAAAGCTGCCCTGATGAAAATGATCGATAACGTCAACTTTTCCATGCGCGATCACCTGCTCAACTTCGCGTCAACAGGTACTGCCGGTCATTGGAAAATGAAGCAGGAAATGAGAAGTCCACGCTACACAACGCGTTGGGATGAATTATTTCTCATCCGTTAATGAACGCGACCGGGGAAACGCTCCATCAATTGGCGCATCGCAGAAGCTGCTGCTGCCGATCTATCAGAAGTTTTATCAGGAATCACACCCTGAACAGCACCGCGCCACAGAAGTTCTTTGCGAACCGCATCGACCACGTGTACAGAAACAGTACCCTCGCGATAACGGCCCACTTCTACTGTCTCACTCTTCCAGGTATAGTTGCGCTGACCGACGTATCGGGGGGCACCATCGGTTCTAAAATCGGTCTGACGGGTCTGAATCTCTTCCTTTACTACAATCCCGATATTAATGAGCCAGTCTGACTTTTCTGCCACCTGCTCATAACCACGCTGCTTCATTTCTGCAGCGATGGCTTGCTTGAGATCAGCTATACCGGCAGCAAATTGTGCCGTGATGGTATCACCACTGGCTGTAACCTCATAAAAGCCAAAGGTCTTTTTCTCCTGCCAGTTAACACCTGGTGCCGACTCATCGGGTAACACACGAATGGCATTACAGGAAAAAAAAGAAAAGATTAAAACCAAGAGTAGTAACCGGTACATAACTTGTATTTTTTTTAAATGATTGGAATAGGTGTGTAATAAGGTGCCGCGGGTACGATTCACTCAGTCCCCAGCTGAATAATATATTTAGGAGGAGCACTTCGCTGGAGTTGCATATCGGGTTGGGCATTTCGGATCTTGTATCGGGTAGCCGGCAATTGTTTTTCCTGCAAATAGGCAGCTACTGCTGCATTGCGGCGCTGCATTACTTCAGACACCTGTCTGCTGAGGGTCTCTTTGCCGATGATACGCATGCATTTTTCCTCCGTAGAATGTAAATCAAGTTGCCCGGTAACCAGACTATTGACATACTTGACAAAAAGCGTATCGGTTTCAGGAAGGCTATCAAGTCGCTGCTTGATCTCGGCAGACAGAGATCCGCCCGGAGACATCTTCAAGTATTTTTTCTTGGTCTCATTGACAGCAATCACCGCAGCTTCATCTTCCAGATTGGTCTCCTGTATCAACTCCATGTTCATTTCTTGCTTTTGCTGTAAAACCTTGCAGAGATTGTCTAAAACCCTTTTCTGCTTGGCCTCAATCCCTAACTGAACATAATCGAAATAAACTTCCTTAAAATCTTCTTCTTTTCCACCAAACAAATTGGCCACCAGTCGGAAAGGAGCTGTCGCGGCTTTTACTATGATATTCTTTACAACCTGCCACACTACTTTACCCCACTTGAATTTAGGATCATCCAAATTTCCCTTGACCGGAATATCGAGCTTGATATTTCCTTTTACATCCCGAAGCAAGGCAACTGCCAGTGGAACGGGAAGATTCATGGCAGTAGAATTCTTTACTTTTTTTCCGGTCTTCACCCGCTCAACATAGAGCAAATTTTTACTGTCGAGCTGGTTATTAATAATCGAAGTCACGTTCTCATACCGGATCTTTCCACGCTGAAAGGGAGTTGCCACGTAATATTTAAAGTAAGGATTGAAGTCGGTGATCAACAAATCCCAAAAACCGGCATCGATGATGATGTCTCTGTAATCTTTAGGATTAACCTTCAGGGTGCCTTTTAATTTCCCTGATGTGTTTAACCGGGAGCTGATGGAAAAATTCAGAAAATCATTTTGGCTGTTGATGCGTTCACTGGTAAGTAGCACCGAATCGAGTATATAGCGAAACCGATCGCCCCGTGTATAGTCAGTAAAGATGCATTGTCCGCCCGAGATACTTAGCTTATTAACTTTATACTCATTCCTATCGTATTGTTGCACCAGGTCTTGAATATAACCAGCCATCATGAGAAACAAATTAGAGTATACGAGTGAGGAAGTATCTCCGCGCACCTGTGAGGGGGTGGTGAAAATTCGCTCATAGTTGAACCCCTTATCATACATCGTCAAGCGAATGAAAGGTCTTTGCATATTGATATAGCCAAAATCATATCTGTTATTGCGGGTATGAATGGTATCAACCTTAACCGCTATTTGCTCAGCTGCAGTGAGTAGCTCGCCGGACTCATCAACGATGGCAAATTTCTTGGCATCCAAATCACCCGATAAGGCAATGTCGAGCGGACGATCCGCATTGCCCTTGAGTCGGAAATGGGTACTGACTATTCCTTTGAGCGAATTCACCTTCATATAATCCCTTAGGTAAGGGTACATCCAGGCGATATTCAGGTCTTCTACGTTTCCACTCAGGTAATAATCACTGTTACTGCTATTGAAGTTCAGCAGACAATTCCCGGTGCCCCCCGATTTTAAACGGGTTGAGATGGTCGCTTCATAAGTCGGATCATTCCAGGCGATATCCCGCAACTTTACTTCAGTTTGATTCAATTGCACCACTACCGGTGGCTGGTTGTTTCGATAAATCAGGGTACCTCCCTTAATTTGAAGGTTCCTCAACCAATATTGTGTGGGGGGCGTGCCTTTGGGGGGCGGCGGACCAGCAGCAAAGCGCTGAACCAGGTCATCGTAATTAAAATGGTTGCCTCTTTGAACAATTTGCACCACAGGCTGGTCAATGGTAAGACGTTTAATCAGGTAATTGGAATAAAGCAGGCGCCAGAGCCCCACCCTTGCATCGATTTCCCCTACTCCTACAAATACCTGTTTTTTACTCTTTTCATGAATACGTAATCCCTTGACATTGATATCTCCATTAAATAAATTAATTCGCAGATAATCCATATTGATGAGCCGACCCGTATATTGTTCGCTGTATCTTTCTATCAAATAGCGGGCGATAGGCGAAATGAAAATAGCCAGCAGCAGGAACAGGGCAACCAGGGAAACAAGGGTGAATAAGAAAATCTTCTTCCAATTAAACATTGTTTTTTTCCAATTTACCTGAGGTATTACAGGGATCTCACTGCCGTGCAAAATAAGAAACTTTCCCGATTGAAGAAGAAGATGGGCTTAGGGTGAGCCAACTCTGAGTCGGTGGGTAAAAATATGCGACAGATATCCCCGCATACACTTAAATTTGCTGAATTATTCCGGCATGAAACCTTCACTTTCCTCCAACGAATCTATTCCCTCCGCCAAGAAAAAAATCATTGTTTTGGGTAGCGGTCCCAATCGCATCGGTCAGGGTATTGAATTTGACTATTGTTGTGTTCATGGCTTACTGGCCATCAAGGAATGTGGTTTCGAAGCCATCATGGTGAATTGCAATCCAGAAACGGTATCTACGGATTTTGATATGGCAGATAAGCTGTATTTCGAACCTGTATTCTGGGAACATTTATGGGACATTATTCAGCTCGAAAAACCAGATGGGGTAATTGTACAGTTAGGTGGACAAACCGCGTTAAAACTGGCCAAGCGACTGCACCAAAAGGGAATACCAATCGTGGGTACCTCTTTTGATAACATGGATATTGCCGAAGACCGAGGCCGTTTCAGTGATCTGCTGAAAGAACTCAATATTCCTTACCCTCGTTATGGTACCGCTTATACAGCAGATGAAGCAATTGAAGTGGCTAACCAGGTAGGTTATCCTGTTCTGGTAAGACCCAGTTATGTATTAGGCGGACAACGGATGCGGATCGTGATCAACGATGAAGATGTAGAAAAGGCAGTTGTTAGTTTGCTGAAACATTTACCCGGAAATAAAATTCTGATTGACCATTTCCTGGATCGCTGTCAGGAAGCGGAAGTAGATGCCATCTTCGATGGGGAAACCTTCCATATCATGGGTGTGATGGAACATATTGAGCCAGCAGGAATACATAGCGGCGACAGCAATGCTGTACTTCCCGCTTTTAACCTCACTCCCATGGTGGTGGAAACCATGGAACATTATGCAGAAAAAATTGCGCGCGCACTTGATATAAAGGGACTAATCAATATCCAGTTTGCCATCAAAGACAACAATGTTTTTGTAATCGAAGCCAATCCCCGCGCTTCCAGAACCACCCCCTTCATTGCCAAAGCGTATCAGATTCCTTATCTCAATATTGCCACCAAAGTGATGTTGGGTGAGGCAAAACTGAAAGATTTTCATTTAGAAAAAAAGCTCGATGGATATGCCATCAAAGAACCGGTTTTCAGTTTCAATAAATTCCCGGGCGTGAATAAAGAGTTGGGGCCTGAAATGAAAAGTACCGGAGAATCTATCCGATTCATCAAAGATCTCCGCGATCCCTATTTCCGCACCTTGTATAAGGAAAGAAGCATGAACCTTAGCAGGTAATTATACCTGATTTTTTATCCGTCTTTTAACGGATTTTTTTTCGGTTGTTTCCCCATCCCTTATTTCGCCTAAGTTTCGGGCGGTGATTACTATTTCCCGCAACTTCTGGAAACCGGTTCCCTTCCTCCGCATCGGAATACCCTGGACTATCGGTATTATACTGGGGCATTGGCTGCCTCCCCGGTCTTCTCAATATTCGTTCCTTTTTCCTGCACTGGCACTGATACTGGTTACTGAATTGATACCTCTTAAATGGAGTCGTTTATTGGGTGTTTATCGTGGAATTCTCCTGCTTGTTTGGATTGCATTCGCCGGATATGTAAGAACTGGCATTCTCTTATTTCCCAACAATCTGCCAGCCGGCATTCAAAACTCTGCTTCCCCAAAAGCCCTAGTTATCTCAGAACCACTGCAACGCTCGGGTAAGGGCTGGAAAACGATTGCCAATAAACTTTTCATGGAGAGAAATGGGCAATTCACCCGAATGCCGGGGAAAATACTGGTCTACCTGGATAGCACCGCGCCATCACTTCCTATTGGAACAGGTACTGTTCTGCTCACGTACACCCCCTTGCAAAAAATACCAAAAGCAGCCAATCCGGGTGCCTGGGATCCGGCTGAGTATTATGGTAAAAAACAAATTTTTTACCAGTGCTATCTGCCAACACAAGGTACCCGAAAAGCCCTGAACAAAAGATCCGCTTATCTGCCTGTTTTTTTACAACGAGTTCAACAACATTGTCTCCAAACGCTTAATAGATTCATTGATGGTAAAGAGGAACAAGCTATTGCTGCTGCCTTACTTATCGGCTATAAGCTAGACTTACCTGCTGAATTAACTTCCGCCTATCGCGATACGGGTATCATCCACGTGATTGCCATCAGCGGAATGCACATGGCCCTGCTCTTCGGCTTGCTTCAGTTACTATTGACTCCATTGTCAAAACGAAAAGCCTTCCGGCATTTAGTTCCTGTTTTACTTTTGGTAATCGCCTGGTTATTTTGTCTACTAACCGGAGCCACCCCTTCCATCCTGAGAGCTGCATTCATCTGTAGCATTTGGGTAATCAGCCAATGGTGGAAAAAAGAAAATCATACCCTCAACTCGCTCGCAGCGTCAGCAGTATGCCTGCTGATCGTTGATCCGATTTTACTTACCGATGTGGGCTTCCAGCTATCGTATGCAGCCGTTATCGGCATCCTTCTTTTTTCAGGTCCATTGTCAAAAAAATTCCATTTTTCCAATCCACTTCTTAGAACCATCAGCCAATTAATCGCCGTTACCCTGGCGGCTCAGTTGCTGACATTCCCTTTGTTACTTTATCATTTTCATCGCTTCCCGTTGCTGTTCATTTTCACTAACCTCATCGCAGTACCCCTCTCTACTTGCCTTCTCTATTTTGAAATTGCTTTGCTGATGCTAAGTCAGTTTCAGATGCCGGCGACACTCATCGGCAAGATCATCCAGTGGGGCATTTACACCATGAACCAATGGGCGCTACAAACATCGCAACTACCCGGCACCCTAATTACAGGCATCTATCTTTCCCTTCCTCAAACCCTCCTGCTCTTAACTGCGATACTATTCTTTGCTTCCGGAGTAATTTTTGGGATAAAAAAATATGGTTGGACCGGACTTATTTGTCTATTGGCAGTAATGCTGTTGGGAAGCCTGCGGCAATACCGGGTGATACAACAGCACAAATTGATTGTGTATCATGTCAGGAATCAATCTGCCATTCATTTGCTGGAAGGCCAACGACAGTGGCTGCTCACCTTCGGGCGGGAAAAAAATCCTATCTGGGCAGAAAAGTTCATCTCCACGGCCGAGTGGTACTGGGGGGCAAGGCGGAAAGAAAACCTTCAACATACCTTCCTGCATTATCCCATCCTATCCTCGCAAAAAAAGCTGGTAGTACTGATCGATGGAAGCAGGAATCTTGCGGATCTGCCTCTTCCGCAAAAGGCAGATCTGATTATTCTGATGCGGAACCCACCCTTTACACTTCACTGGTTATCCAACCGGCTTCAATGTTCACAATTCGTTGCCGATGGTAGCAATAGAATGTGGAAAATCAGGGAATGGAAAAAAGAAGCAGCCCGATTACATTTGCATTGTCATTCAACGCCTGAACAGGGCGCTTTCATCATCAATTTCTGAACAGGCCAAAGGCCTGATTTTATTTAACACCATGGACAAACCGATTAAATCTGCCCTGATTTCCGTTTTTTATAAAGACGGACTGGATTCGCTGGCACTTCAATTGCATCGCTTGGGCGTAACCATTTACTCAACCGGGGGTACCCAGCAATTACTGGAAAAATTAGGCATCCCCTGCATCCCCGTTGATACCCTGACCGGCTATCCGGCTATTCTCGGTGGCCGCGTAAAAACCTTGCACCCCGCCATTTTCGGAGGCATACTGGGTCGCCGGCACGAAGCAACCGATCTGGAGGAAATGGCAACTTTCCGAATTCCGGAGATTGACCTGGTTATCATTGATCTCTACCCTTTTGAGGAAACACTTAGAAATACAAGTGAAGAGAAAGCTATTATTGAAAAAATTGATATCGGCGGTCCCTCCCTGATCCGGTCTGCCGCTAAAAATTTTAAAGACGTGGCGGTGCTGGCCTCAAAAGAAGATTACAGCTACCTGGAAAAATTACTGGCAGAACAATCCGGCTCTACCACGCTCGAACAAAGAAAAGCACTGGCAGCAAAGGCCTTTGCAGTAGTAAAGCAATACGATACCGCCATCAGTGATTACTTCAATCCACCCATTCAACAGGTATTACGCTATGGCGAAAATCCACACCAGTTGGCTGCCTTCCATGGCGACTTGTCCCAAGTTTTCCAACAACTGCATGGGAAAGAACTTTCGTACAATAACCTGGTAGATGTGGATGCCGCCCTTCAACTGTTGCAGGAATTCAACGAGGGGACTTCCCCCTTTTCAGGCGAAGCCGTTTTCGCCATCATTAAACACAACAATGTTTGCGGTGCGGCTGTAGCAGAAAATGTTCACAAAGCCTGGGATAAAGCACTGGCAGGTGATCCGGAAAGTGCCTTCGGCGGTGTGCTCGTTACGAATGCACCCGTGAACCTGGCAACCGCGGAAGCCATTCAGGAAATATTTTTTGAAGTATTGATTGCTCCTGACTTTGAAGAAAACGCCTTGCCGGTGTTAAAAGCGAAGAAGAACCGGATCCTTTTACAACTTCATAATGGATTCAAATTTCCTTCCCGTCAATACCGCTCTCTCTTGCAAGGTGAATTGAGTCAGGATACCGATCGGGAACTGACTGCCCGCTGGGAGGAAGCGGGTGGCAGAGAAACAACTGCGGCAGAAAAAACTGATCTGCTTCTGGCCAATATTCTCTGCAAACACCTGAAAAGTAATGCCATCGCTTTGGTAAAAGATAAGCAACTGGTGGGAAAGGGTTGCGGGCAAACCAGCAGAATCGATGCCCTGCGCCATGCGCTGGAAAAAGCGAAGCAATTTAATTTTTCCCTGCAGGGTGCAGTTCTGGCTTCAGATGCTTTTTTCCCATTCAACGACTGCGTTCAGATGGGGCATCAGGCAGGCATTACAGCTTTCATTCAACCCGGAGGATCGGTTCGTGATGCTGATAGCATCAATTACTGCAAGGAAAACCAACTGGCCATGGTGATCACAGGTATGCGCCATTTCAGACACTAAAAAACCCAACCCATTCATTTGACCCGATTACAAAAAGCATATGGGGCGTTGGCATTGACCAGCGTCCTTTGGGGTACCACCTGGGTTGCCAGTAAAATGGCTGTGCAACGGGCACCCGGGTTACAAGTAGCAGGAATCCGACAATTGATTGCAGGTACTTTACTGGTTAGCTGGTTTCTTTTTCGGGGTGAAAAATTACCCCGGCGTGATCAAATGGGTTGGCTGATACTCATGGGGCTACTAATGTTTGTCTGTTCGAACGGACTGGCAACAGTTAGTTTAAAATATATTTCCAGCGGACTCAGCTCTCTCATTGCCTCCCTCTATCCCCTCTGTGTTGTTTTGATGGAATTAGCATTTTGGGGGAATAAAAAAATTAATCAGCTCACTTTTCTGGGTCTGATGCTGGGTATCGGCGGTATTGCCGTCGTTCTTTACAGTAATGCATTTCACGCCACGGGTGAACATTACCTGATCGGTATGATTCTTTCTTTTATCTCTATGCTGGGTTGGAGTGTTGCCACCCTTTTGATTGCAAGAAATAAAGTCAATATCAACCCCTACTTTGCTACCGGATGGCAAATGCTGATTGGATCATTCGTTCTTTTACTATTGTCTGTAAGCACAGGAAATTTCATTCCCCTGGGCGAATTACCCCCTATCACCTGGCTCTCCATTGCCTACCTGGTATTAGCCGGTTCGGTCGTTGCGTTTGTGGCTTTCATTTATTCTATGAAAAACCTGGAACCTGCGATTGCATCACTCTATGCTTACCTGAACCCCATCGTAGCCATCTTTACCGGTGCCTGGTTAACCGATGAACACCTCAGCTGGCCCATCCTGCTGGGTTCTTTGGTAACCCTGATCGGAGTGTATGTGGTGAATAAAAGTTTACATAGAGAAAAAGAGAAGTCGGCTACCATTGATGCCGATGCGGTCTGATTTTCATCGATTATCTTCTGATTCCATCCATGCTTCTGCGACCTTTCGCCAGCTTTCCTCCGCCAAACAATGTGGATGAAATACAACCTGCAAATGCCGAATAATTCCCCTGTACTGACTCCGGATATTTGACAAAAAATGAAGCGCTGCATCCGGATCTATTTTTTGTTGAAAAATTGCAACGGTATCCATGTAAAAAAATGGGTGTATCATCAAAGAACTAACTTCATTCTTACTCAAATCGAACCAGGGAAAAGCATCTGCATAGGAAGCTCTGAAACCATTCACCTCACCATAACCCATACTGTATTCATGTTGTATACCTAGTTCAGTGAGGGTTCGATAAGATTCGAGTAATTGAAAACGCAAGTAATGAAAGCGACTACTTCTCAGCGTCTGGCCTACCACCTGCTCCACTCTTTTCAGTTCATCTCCCAATAAATCAGGCTGCCTGTAGGAAGCCCACGATGGATGCCAGCCTATTTCCCCCTCATCCTTACAGCGATTAAGTATCTTTTTTACTGCCGGATGTCCCACCGATAATTGTCTGTCATTTCCACCTACTTTTTCAGCACCGGAAAAAAAGAAGAGGGGCCGATGGGGAAGATGAACCATCGATTTCCATAAACTTTGCCAGGCATCATAAGGATCAGTCTTCTTACCTGCCATCACTTGATATTGTGCTTGTAACAACCTAAAATCTGCTGTTAACAAACTGCGCAGCCCTCTCTTCAACTGCCTCCACCATGATACATGACGGAATTGAAACAATTCATCCATATCGAAGGTGAACTGCACGTCGGGTTCTGACTTAATTTCTGGTAAAGAGTGGAGTCTGAAATTTTCGCGAATCTTCGCCCTCCATTCCTGCACCAATGGCCTGTTTAAAAATCCAGACCGATAAGCCAGACTGGCATTTGCCGGAAAGCGACCATAGGCATCAGGCTGAAAGGGAAGATATTCCTCATACCGACTGATCAGAAAAAATGAAGCAGCGAACCAATCAAACGGAATTTCTCCCTTGCCCTGAAAAAATACAGGTAGCATTTCCCATACGGAAAGATGTACGTCAACAGCTTCTATAATTTGATTTTGTAATAGTCCTACCGGCTGAATATGCAACACACCGGTACAAATTATCTCTTGCGTATATTGAATCCTATCACCTTTAAATAAGAGAAATTCATCGAGATCGTTCGTCACTGCTGCGCGATTCTCCCATAATACATTAATGATGTAGTCAAGTCGGGGACTTAATTTCTCAGAATAAACCAGACAGGAAGTTTCCGGTATAGGCATGTAACGGAAGATAAATCATTGGGAGGAACCTTGCTCTTTCCACCATTCATTGAAGGTTTTTTCAGCAAAGTCCAGATCACTCCGGTGGGCAGTCCATCCCTTGAATACACGATTGACGACCCAATTTTTTAAACGGGCACTGCCCATGTTGAGCATCGGACGATTGAGACTGGCCATTTTCCACATCTTCCAGGCCACCCGCTCACCCATGCTGCTCATTCCCTGGATCACCGCTTCATGTCTGTTATCGAGCAGCATTTCATGTAGCTGAATATTGACGGGACAAACTTCTGTGCAATTGCCACACAGTGAGGAAGCATAACTGAGGTGCTGGTACTCTTCCATTCCCTTCAGGTGTGGTGTAATTACTTTACCAATAGGACCGCTATAAGTGGTTTCATAAGAGTGTCCGCCAATGTTTTTGTATACCGGACAAGCATTCAGGCAAGCGCCGCAGCGAATACAATACAAGGCCTCACGGAAATCAGGTTGCTCCAATAAATGTGTACGACCATTATCCAACAAGATTACATACATCTCTTCCGGACCATCCGTCTCGCCGGACTGCCGGGGACCGGTAATAATAGAATTATAAACCGTTACTTGCTGACCCGTACCGAAAGTAGAAAGCAGGGGCCAGAATAAAGACAGGTCATGTACAGAAGGAAGTACTTTTTCAATTCCCACTACTACAATATGAGTGGAAGGCCAGGCACAACTAAGTCGGGCATTCCCCTCATTCTCTGTGATGGCGATGCCGCCAATATCGGCGAGAATAAAGTTGCCGCCGGTAACCCCTACCTGAGCAGTAGTATATTTTTCTCTCAATATTTTTCTGGCTACCTGGGTAAGTTCTTCCGGACTCAAATGGGCGGGGGTACCTAATTTTTCAGCGAACAATTTGGCGACATCTTCCTTGCTTTTGTGCATGGCAGGGGTAACAATATGATAAGGCGCCTCACCATCGAGCTGCTGGATATATTCACCCAAATCAGTCTCTACACTTTCAATTCCCTGCTGCTCGAGAAAATCATTGAGGTGGATCTCTTCTGTCACCATGCTCTTGCTTTTCACCAGCGTAGTACAATTTTTTTCCCGGCAAATGGTACCAATCGCATCGAGTGCCTGCTGAGTATCTTCGGCCCAGATAACTTTGGCACCGCGGGCAGTGATGCGTTCTTCAAATTCCAGGAGATAGCGATCGAGGTGTTCAATGGCTTCCCATTTTCTATTCTTAGCCATCTTCCTGCTATCCGCTAAAGAGGTGAACTGCTTCTTCCCCAAAGGAACAGTAGCGTTGTATTTACCAATATTAAAATTGATCTTACGACGATGTTCCAGATCGCCTGCCTTGATGGTGCTCTTGGCAATAAAGGAGGAAGCAGTTTTAGTCATGTTGATTTTTCCCACTGTTTAATCTCTCTGCTGCGGCTGTCAATGCCTCAAAAAATTCAGTTCCATACTTCCGAATCAGTGCATCTTTCACAAAGGTAAAGACTGGAACTTTTAGTTCTTTGCCGAGAGAGCAGGCAGATTGACAAAGGTCCTGCCTGGGTTCATAATTTAGGTATTCTATATCCGGATCCTTCCGGCTTTTTTTGATGCGGATTGGGAAGAGATGGCAGCTGATTGGTTTTTTCCACTTTATTTTTCCGTCGAGATATGCCTGTTCTATAGCACAAAGAATTACGCCATTGGCATCCTTCCTACCATAGGCACAAAGTGCACCATTGAGGGTAGGTGTAACCCAGCCAAAGGAACGATCGTAATAATAGCGACCTGACCGCTTCACTTCCTCGATTCCCTCGGGTGTCATATAGGATTCAATAACGGAGTAGGCCTTATTGAGTTCCGCTAATTCTGCCTTTTCCAGCGGGGCGCCGGCGTCACCATCTTCACAGCATCCGCCTTTGCAGCGACTCAGGTTGCAGACAAACTGTTCCTCCACTATCTCATCGCTGACTAAAACCTGATCGATTGCTATCATATCAATAAATATTTGTAAAGTTATGGGAAGAAATCGAGGTTATTTATTTCTCCAGCGAAGGGTATTGACGAGGTGTTTCATATCTGCGAGTAAAAAATCATTCACAATACCTAAGGAATCCTGGTTAGGAGTGGCGTCGAAATAAAGTGCTCCTCGCAGAAAATGGCGAACGGAATCGGTAACAAAAAACTGGTGGGCAGTCGCCACATTACCTCCAACGGTAAAGTAAACACCCGGAACCCGGTTGGAGGTGATAAAAGCAGTATCCTCTATCGAGTAGGCCATAGTATTGTGCTTATTGGTGAGCCGATAGGCATCCCTGATCAGAGTGTCGAGCCTTATTTTCCCGATTTCTTTGTAACTGATGTAGATTCTGCCGTTGAAGTCTGGAAATTCCACATTGATCCACCAGGGATTCTCAGTAGGTTCACCGAAATAAGTAGAGTCTTTCATCACCTTAGCATATACCGGATATTCGAAGGTGTAAGGATAACCCGGCACATCAAAACTTTGATAAGCCCTTTGGGGAAATTGGATTGCAAAATAACCGGCAGGTTTTGGAGTATAGGAACTGTTACAGGAGATAAATAGCAGGAACAAGCAACAGCCGATAAAGCAACGGAAAATATTGGGATTGATCGACATGGCTTAATCGGTATGAGTTTGCTGTTTGATGGTTACCTTCACTTTATTGATGCGGTTTTTCACTACATCCAATACAGTGAATTCGAAGTCCCCCGATTGAATTATTTGCTGAGGCTTGGGAATCTCCCCTGCGATTTCCAGCACCAATCCGGCAAGTGAATCACTCTCTCCCCGAACCGTGTCGAAGGTATCTTTTTGCAATTCCATGATACGGCAAACATCGTTGATCATGGTTTTCCCTTCAAAAAGATAATTGTTGTCATCAATCTTTTTATAGTTTGTTTCCTCGTCATCAAATTCATCCTTGATATCACCAATGATCTCTTCGAGTATATCTTCCAAGGTAACGATACCGCTGGTCCCACCGAATTCATCTACTACAACTGCAAAATGGATTCGTTTCTGTTGAAACTCTTTCAACAAATCTTCAATGAACTTTTGTTCATGTACAAAATAGGGCGGACGAATCAGACTTTGCCAACGATAAGTATCGTCTTCATGCAGATGAGCCAGGAGGTCTTTGGTATGAATCATACCGATTACATTATCGAGATCATCCTGATAAACGGGGAGCCGACTATAGCGAAGCTCCTTTACCAATGCCAACAATGCAGTAAATTGAGTATTCTCAGCGATACCACTCACATCTACCCGTGTTTTCATGATTTGCTTTACGGTGATATTGCCAAACTTCACAATACCCTTGAGAATTTGCTTTTCATTTTCAGTGGCAGTCAGTTCGGAAGTCAAATCTATAGCATGATCCAGTTCTTCCAGACTCACGGCTCCACGGGAACGATGGGCCAGCTTATTTTCCACCCAATCGGAATAGGTGACCAAAAATTTGGCCAGTCGCCTGCAGGCATAATAGATAAGTAGAATAACGCCACCAAAATCACGCGCAAATCGAATATTGTTTTGTGTTGCCAGCACCTTCGGCATAATCTCACCCAGTAGTACCAGCAGTACAGAAACCAATACAACTTTGATCACAAACTCAAGCCATTCTGCTTGGAGTAGATCAAAATTGAATAGATCATCTATCAGTAAATTAGAAATGATGATGATGGAAATATTGACAAAGCTATTGGCAATTAATAATGATCCCAATAAAATAACCGGATCTTCCAGCAATTGGAGAATACGGGCATAGGCCGGCTGTTGTTTGGTTTTTATCAGGTTAACGTCTTTGAAAGTCAGGGAAAAGAAAGCCACTTCTGCACCGGATAAAACAAAAGACAGAAAGAACAGGATCATTAAAACGATCACCAGCAAGGTGGTTCCCTGTGTTTGAACGGCCGACAGAAGTATGCCGGGAGGGAAAGACTGAAAGTACGAGTGGTGGTCCAACTATTTTTTATTTTGAAGGTGAAAAAATGATTTTCACCCCTCTTGCAAATTTATTATTTCTGGGTAATTCTGCCGCCTTGCTTTTCCCCATATGAAAGCGCATTGGAATTTTGTTCGAGCCAACGGGTAACTATCCGGGGGAAAGGAAGGGATTTCAATTCAGTTAGAGTCATTTGACGGTAGGAAGCTAAAAATGATGCTGTGCGGTATAATTTCACCTGAATGAATACCGCCCTGATTTCCCGGTGGGTGAGAACCTGGGTTTGCTGGTCGGAAATCTGTTGGATCTTGTAACGTCGGATTCCCTGCTGTTCAAGCCATTCTTCGACCATGGCCGGGCTCCATTCCATGGCTCCTTCAGTTTCCACCGCATAAAATTCGTTCAGGTGTTGCCAAATATCCTTGCTGGTTCTTTCCCTTACAAAAAATTTCCCCTGGTATTCAAAAATGAAATAGGCAAACCAGCGAATCTTTTTCATCACTGCTTTTTCCTTTACCGGCAATTGATATACCCGACCCTGCTGTCTGGCAGCACATTTTTTTTCCAATGGACAATGACCACAGATGGGTTGTTGAGGCAAACAAACAGTAGCGCCGAAATCCATAATTGCCTGGTTATAGGTACCCGGTTCTTTTTTATGCAGCAGGATGTTGGCCAGTTCGGTAAAACTTTTTTTGCCAGAGGTGCTGTCAATCGGGGTGTTGATACCAAAGAAGCGGGCCAGTACCCGAGTAACATTCCCGTCAACTACCGCGTGTGGCAACTGAAATGCGAAAGAGGAGATAGCAGCTGCAGTATAGGGTCCAATTCCGGGTAGTGCCAACAAATCTTCATAGGAAGCAGGGAATTTTGCCTTGTATTCTTTCACCAGGATGCGGGCAGTTCGCAACATATTTCTGCAACGGGAATAGTAGCCGAGACCTTCCCAGAGTTTGAAAACATCAGCATCTTTGGCGGCAGCCAGTTGTTGGAGGGTTGGATAGGCCTTGAGAATGGTTAGGTAGTAATTCCAGCCCTGTGCTACACGGGTCTGTTGAAGGATGATCTCACTCAGCCATATTTTGTAGGGGTCACGGATGCCCTTCCAAGGCATTTCCCGTTGGTTATCTCGTCGATGCCAAAGTAGCAGTAGCTTGACAAAATATGGCCCATCGGAATGCTTTGAAACTAGCTTTTTGGGTGGAATAAGTGAACTCCGACCGATTGTCATATCATTTTTATTATATATTTGATCGGTTTTTTAGGGATGACCGGATGAAAAGGATTTTTTTTCCTATGAAAATAAAATATTATCTTAACGTGTCTTTTTAGAAAATTTTAACGTATTTTAGGTTCATAGCCATTTTCAAAAAAATTCTTATATGAGAAAATCAGATTTGATCAATCAAATTTCAGATAAAACTGGCATTCCAAAGGTGGATGTTTTGGTCACTTTAGAAACCATGTTCAAAGAAGTTAAAGATAGTCTTTCCAAGGGCCAAAACATTTACATTCGGGGTTTTGGAAGTTTTATCACTAAGAAGAGAGCTGCTAAAATAGGCAGGAACATAAAGAAGAATGTAGCGGTAGAGATACCGGAGCATTTTATTCCCGCTTTCAAGCCGGCAAAAGAATTTATCAGCGAAGTGAAATCAAAGCACAAGCCGGGTTAACTTTGCCCAAAAAAAAGTGAAGAAATACCAGCTGTCGCTTGTCGCAGTAGCAGTAGTCATTTTGTTATCCCTGTTTTTCTTTGGGAAAACGCATCTCCCCTCTATCAATCAACCCAGTACCGAGGAAATGACCGGCAATGGTCATCATGCTGCTCAAACCACGGAATTATTAAGCGCCTCAAAGAGTCGGCTCAGCAATTCCCAACAACAATATTTGCAAAACATTGAAAACCAGCTAAATAAAGGTGTTCCCCCCCAAGAGAAGATACATCTCTTGCACCAACTATCTCGCTTTTGGGCTGATTCTGCTGACAATTTTCTGCTGTATGCATTTTATAATGGAGAAGCTGCTAAGTTGGAAAATTCTGAAAAAAGCCTCACCTTTGCCGCCCGGCAGTTTCTAAATGAGATGTTGAATGCACAGGAAGCGTCGGAAAGGCAACATTGGCTGGCCGAAAATGCCAAAGATCTTTTTGATAAGGCGTTGATAATCAATCCGAAAAATGATTCCAACCGAATAGGTAGGGGGGCGTGTTTCATTTTTGGGGAATTATCTGACAACCCGATGGAAGGTATCCTTTCCATTAAAGAGATTGCCGATCGGAATCCGGATAACCTGTATGCACAGATGATGCTGGCACTCGGAGGACGAAAAAGCAGGCAGTATGATAAAGCGATAGAAAGATTATTGATTATCGTGCAAAAAGAGCCGGAGAACATGGAGGCCATTTTCCAACTGGCAGAATGCTATGAATTAAATGGCAACCAGCAGGAAGCGGTGAAGTGGTACGAAGATTTAAAACGTCAGATTAAAATACCGGCAATCAGAGATGACCTGGATAAAAGAATCAGACAATTAAAATAGAAAACAATAATTTATTCATAAAAAAATACTCACTGTATGCCTTGTGGTAAAAAAAGAAAGCGTCATAAAATTGCTACGCATAAGCGCAAAAAACGCTTGAGGAAGAATCGTCATAAGAAGAAGAACAAATAATTTTTCCTTGGTTGC
>JBIIRN010000278.1:0-2877 GCA_044341525.1 Sediminibacterium sp.
GGTTGAAAAAAGAAATCCAAGCAATAAAAATTTTCTGTTCATATTTCTTTCACTTAAAAATTACAAAGGTTGTTGGGTGGCTATCCCATTGCTGTTATTTCGGTCAGTCGGACCTTTCAGCAGGGCCCCTAGTTTCCTCCAGACGCCCCTTACCCGGCCTTCCCGAAGTTCCATGGTTCCAATGGTAATTGTGTTGCGATCGGTTTCGGTATCCAACTCTTTATAGATAACTTGTTGGGTGAGGGAACTGCTACTATTCGTTACAACTTCCCCCATATTGCCGGTAATCGGAGTTCCGGCTTCTACCGGAGTTGTTGTGGGGTTTATCGTTACTGCTGGGGGTGGGGTAACTGTTGGCACAAGGGTAGTCGTTTCTTCAGGTGTTACAGAAGTTTCGACAACTTTTATTCCGGTACCCGGAACAGTCATCGAAACGGATTCTTTTACAACGGGAACTATTTGAACTGCTTGATCAGCGATTGCGGCAGTTACATCAATGGACTCGCTGTTTTCATTAGCATTGATTGGATTGAGTGAGCCGGAATGATTGGTTTCCTGGTTGACCAGGTTATTTTTTTCAACCGAACCGGCTTTGTCTGAAACTGTCTGCTTCGGTGATAAAGCAAATTGGATGATTAATCCGACAATCACTGCAGCAGCTGAAAAGCGTGCAACCCGTTGTATCCAGATAACCCTTGGTGTTTTTTCGGCACGCAGTAATCCTTCTTTATGGGGGCAAATAATAGTAGGGGCTTCCACCACATATTGGCGAAGATCTTTCACCAGTTGAGTAGCACCTGAATTATTTTCTATCAAATCCCGAACGGTATTTTGCTCTTCCGGGCTTAATTCACCATCGATAAAAAGCCATGCCTGTTCTTCTGTCAATGGTATTGGTTCTTTTTTCAATAGAAATTCTTTACCGGGCATGTAAGCCGCAGCGACAGGTAATTTCAGTTGTTGCCATACTTCCCACTCTGCTTTTAAATCAGGGTGGACTGCCAGAAAAGTTTGCAATGCTTCCATCTCCGAGGGAGAAAGTTCTCCGTCAGCGCTGCGCATGCAAAACATTTCAAAGTTGTCGCGGTTGATCATGGCTCTTTTATTCAAATACCTGTTCTGTACTAACCAGTATATTTCTTAATTTTTGTCTGGCTCTATGCAGGTAAACTTTTACCTGACTTTCCTGCAATCCGGTAATTTTACCTATCTCCTCATAACTATATCCCTCATAATCTTTTAGCATCACCAGACTTCTTTGTATTTCATTTAACTGCGAGAGGGCTGCCTGTAATTGTTCTTGCAATACTTTGTTTCCATAGCCGGAAGAGGTTACCGATTCAGGGAGTGATTCTTCGAAGGAAATCCGTTTGTTTTTCCGGAGGTAGTCAATGAGTCCGTTATAAGCCACCGTGAACAACCAGGATTTTGCCCGCAGTGGTTCAACCTTATCCCGGTGAATCCAGAGTTTTTCATAGACAGATTGAACAATGTCGCGGGCATCTTCTGCTTGCCGGATGTTTTTCACCACAAAGCGAAAAACATTGTCCGCATAGAGGTGCACCAATTCATTGTATTGTTTTTCCGTCATTCCGACAGCCGTTGTTGGGTTGTTGATAATACGATGGTTGGGACTAAAAGTTACAGTCTCAATACAAAAATCGGCCCTTTCTGCCTAATTCCCTGCTTGGTTGGTACAAGCGGTGGGAGCCGGTTGGGGAACGGGGGGATTAATATTCGATAACTTGTTCCTGGATCTGTTCCGGGATGGACCTGAATTCGTATTGCTGGTTGCGGAGCCGTGGTTCAAATCCCGCTTCGCGGATGGCTTCCTGGATTGATTTATAGGTAAACCGATGGGGGGCACCGGCGGCACTTACTACATTCTCTTCCAGCATGATGCTGCCAAAATCGTTGGCACCGGCGTGCAAGCATACCTGAGCCGTTTGTTTTCCGACGGTAAGCCAGCTGGCCTGGATATTCAGTACATTGGGCAACATGATTCGGCTTATAGCAATCATGCGAATGTATTCATCAGTAGTAGTCAGGTTTTGAACCCCCCTGATCTTTGCAAGCAGGGTATCTACATCTTGGAAGGTCCAGGGAATGAAAGCCAGAAATCCTTTGGCATCAGCCGGTTTGCGGCTTTGCACTTCACGGATACGTTCGAGGTGAATGAATCTTTCTTCGATGGTTTCCACATGACCAAACATCATGGTAGCACTGGTGGTAATGTGTTGTTGATGGGCTTCTGCCATGATGTCGAGCCACTCATCGGCGCCACATTTTCCGTTGGAAACCAGCCGACGCACCCGATCAACGAGTATTTCCGCACCCGCGCCCGGAAGTGAATCAAGTCCGGCAGCGTGCAGTTCCCGAAGGGCATCGCGGTGACTGATTTTATCGATTTTACAGATATGGGCAACTTCGGGAGGTCCTAATGCATGCAACTTGATATCCGGAAACTCATTTTTAAGTTGCCGGAAAAGCTGGGTGTAGAATTCCAGTCCCAACTCAGGATGATGCCCACCCTGCAACAAAAGCTGGTCTCCCCCATAACGAACAGTCTCTTCAATTTTCTTTCGGTAAGTGGGCAGGTCGGTGATATAAGATTCCGGATGTCCGGGAATGCGGTAGAAATTACAAAACTTGCAGTTCGCTACACAGACATTGGTGGTATTGACGTTTCGGTCAATCTGCCAGGTAACCTGTCCATGAGGTACCTGCTTTTTTCTCAATTCATTGGCTATCTGCATCAATTCAGTGAGGGGGGCTTGTTCAAACAAGAATTGGCCCTCTTCTTTGCTGAGGAACTCCAGGTTCAATGCGCGTTGGTACAGATCGGCTAAGTGCATGGGGTAATGATCTCCGGGCCGC
>JBIIRN010000056.1:0-9931 GCA_044341525.1 Sediminibacterium sp.
TACCGGATCAAATTGAATACCGGCGGTATCAATTTTCCCATTGACGAGTGCATCAAAGATGAAGGTGTCGTTGGGACACGGAGAGAATCCGATGCTAAGTTTCATGAAGAAATGGGGGTGGAAAAATGAAGAGATTCTTTTTCGATTCGGGTAAGCAGACGAATCAAAACCTGGTTAAGCCGATCAATGGCAAGGGGAATATTCCAGTTTGATTTATTTCTGTCTCCAACTTGATTCGAGACTGCTCGCAGTTGTAAAAAAGGCAACTGAAGTCTTCGGCAGGCATCGTGAAGAGCGGCACCTTCCATACTTTCGATGGCGGGTTGTGTTTCGTGTTGTTGCCAATAATGAATCATGCGTTCATCTGTTGTAATTTGATTAACCGAGATGGCTGTTGCGAGGGGTAGGGAGAGGAAGTCAAATGAGTTAAGATAGGGATTGGGAATTAGAGATTGTTCATACGGGAATGCATTTGCAGGGAGGAGTGAAAGATCAGTCATGTTTTTCCATTGATCCTGTTCCCAAACGCCCATATCACCGATCATTTCAGATTGTACCATCACCACTTCACCTATTGGGTATTCTTTCCTAAAACTTCCTCCTATACCAGCCTGTATGATTAAATCGGGAGAGTGGTTCAATGCCAGTCGGGTAATTTCAGCAGCAGCCGCTGTGAGTCCGACCCCGGTCGTATAAAATTCAAAGAGATGCGGATGGGTTGACTTGCCTTGAAAAAACTTCATGGCAGGTTCTGTTTCTCCCTGAGTTGCTGCAACAATCAATACATGCATGCTGCAAAGTTCCGAAAAAAGCGGTAAACAGTACTGTATCTCTTAGGGATTGACGCTCAATTCGTAACTTTGCATAAATTCTTAAGAAGGATGGTCTATCTCACCCGATTAGAACATTTCAATGCGGCACATAAATTATTCAATCCTAACTGGAGCCGGGAAAGGAATGAAGAGGTATTTGGAGCTTGTGCCAATGAAAACTGGCATGGTCACAATTATCAGTTATTTGTAACGGTAAAGGGTGAGCCGGATCCTGAAACAGGATTTGTATTGGATGCAAAGAAACTAAGCACCCTGATCAAGGATAAGATTATTAGTCAGCTTGATCATAAGAATTTGAACATGGATGTTCCTTTTTTGCAGGGGAAGCTTTGCAGTACTGAAAACCTGGTGATTGGAATCTGGCAGCAATTACAACCACATTTACCCGGGGAAGTGAAATTGCATAGCATTAAGCTGTATGAGACTCCCCGCATTTATGTAGAATACTTCGGGTAAGCGGTTTTTAGGAAGGAACATTTCAATGCCGCTCATCGTTTGTTCAATCCCGCCTGGACGGCGGAAAAGAACAAAGAGGTCTTTGGCTTGTGTAGTCTGGAGAATTTTCATGGACACAATTATGAACTGATTGTGAAAGTTACTGGACCGATTAACCCAGACACAGGGTATGTGATTGACCTTAAACAGTTGAGTGATTTGGTCAAATCAACTGTACTCGATCGGTTTGATCATAAGAACCTGAATCTGGACACGGTTGAGTTTGCGCACCTGAATCCTACTGCTGAAAATATAGCCGTAGTAATTTATGATTTACTTAAGCCTCGATTGGGTGATGCACTGGATTTGCACATTCGGCTGTACGAGACTGAAAGGAATTTCGTTGAGTATCCGGTTGAATAACCAATTAAAAATAAAGACATGGCCTACAAAAAAAGCGAACACTATGATGAGTCAGTGACTACGGGTCTGATGACGCATTATAAATCTATTCTTGAATTGCTTGGAGAAGATGCGGAAAGAGAAGGTCTGGTCAAAACTCCCGAGCGGATAGCCAAAGCCATGCAATATCTTACCCAGGGCTATAGCATGGATCCGGTAGAGATTCTCAACTCTGCAAAATTTAAGGAGCAGGTGAATGAAATGGTCATTGTCAGAGACATCGAATTATATTCCATGTGTGAACACCATATAGTACCTTTCTTCGGGAAGGCACATATTGCCTATATTCCCAATGGTTGGATTACCGGGTTGAGTAAGTTGGCACGGGTGGTTGATATTGTCTCCCGCCGGTTGCAAGTGCAGGAAAGACTTACTACACAGGTGCTCGATGCCATACGGGAATCGTTGAATCCCCTGGGGGTGGCTGTTGTAATTGAAGCCCAGCACTTATGCATGATGATGCGAGGGGTACAGAAACAAAATTCCATCACCACAACATCTGCTTTCTTTGGTGAATTTGAGCATGCTGCAACCCGCAGTGAATTTTTGCGCTTGATTAGCAAGCGGAGGGACTAATCCCTATTTTTTACGACATTTGCACACCGGCTTTTTAGGCCAGGAATCAAATGTTGATTTATGAAACACGCTTATATTTTTCCCGGTCAGGGTTCCCAGTTCAGTGGAATGGGTAAGACTTTGTACGACAACCATGCTGTTGCCCGCAGCTACTTTGAAAAGGCCAATGAGATACTGGGTTTTGATATCATGCAGGTTCTTTTCTCCGGAACGGATGAAGAACTTCGGCAGACAAAAATCACCCAACCTGCTATATTTATTCATTCTGTTGCTGCCTATGCTTCTTTGACAGAGCCACGACCTGATATGGTGGCTGGTCATTCACTGGGTGAATTTTCTGCGCTCGTTGCCAATGGAACCCTGCGCTTTGAAGATGCCCTTCGTTTGGTGAGCATCCGTGCTACCGCTATGCAGCGGGCTTGTGAACATACGCCTTCTTCGATGGCAGCTGTTCTGGCACTGGCAGATGACAAAGTAGAGGAAATTTGCAGAGATATACAGTCAACTACAGGGGAAATTGTGGTACCTGCCAATTATAATTGCCCCGGACAGCTGGTGATCAGCGGTTCCGTAGAAGGTGTTGCCAAAGCTTGCGAGAAAATGAAAGAAGCAGGTGCAAAACGGGCACTCATATTACCGGTAGGTGGCGCCTTTCATTCTCCCCTCATGGCTTCCGCCAAAGAAGAATTGTCTGCTGCCATTGCACAGACTGAATTTCATACCCCTATTTGTCCGGTTTACCAGAATGTAGTCGCTGCTCCTGTTATTGATCCGGCACAAATCAAAACCAACCTGATTGATCAATTGACCGGTGCGGTACGATGGACCCAAAGTGTTCTTGCGATGGTGAACGATGGCGCTACCCAATTTACTGAATGTGGTCCGGGTAAAGTATTGCAGGGACTTGTTCAAAAAATTGCTAAAGAGGTAACGGTGGAGGGGGTTAGTTAAGTGACCTGTCAATCGGTAAAATCAATGATGCCATTGATCCACTCTCCATCCAGTATTGCTTTGTATTTCCGGTAGAAGTTAAGGGCCGGCTCATTCCATTCCAGCACCTGCCATACCATGCGACGAAACCCTTTTTCTTTGGCTTCCCTGATTACTCTTTCAAATAACAGTGCTCCGATTCCTTTTCCACGGTATTCCTCGGTAACCAGAAAATCTTCCAGGTAGAGACACTGACCTTTCCAGGTACTATATCGGATATAATACAGCGCAAATCCTACTACTTTACCTTCATTTTCTGCTACAAAACCCCACCAGACAGGTGAGGCACCAAAACCGCTTTCCTCAAAATGTTGCAGGGTGACAGTCACTTCGAGGGGTGCCCGCTCATATTCGGCCAATTCTCTGATCAAGGAAAGTAAGGCAGGACAATCCCGCTTTTCAGCTCTGCGAATGATGATGTTCTTCATGAGCGGTAGTTAGCTCAAAGCCTGGTTGAGGTCTGTTAAAATATCCTGTATGTTTTCAATACCCACACTCATCCGAATTAAGCCATCGGTGATGCCGTAGGATTGCCTTTCAGCAGCGGGAATACCGAAGTGACTCATGCTGGCAGGATGAGATAAGAGGGTATCCGGTGTTCCGAGGGAAACGGCACGGGTACATAATTGAAGGCGGTTGATGAACTGCTTGCCTGCATCAAGACCACCTTTTAATTCAAAGCTGAGTAAAGCGCCGGGATGTTTCATTTGCTTATTGCTCACAGCAAAGTCAGGATGCGAGGGAAGTCCGTTATAATTTACCTGTGCCACATTCGGATGTTGTTCCAGAAAGTGGGCTACTTCCATGGCATTGTGACAATGTCTTTCCATGCGAAGTTCCAATGTTTTGAGACCCTGTATTAATAGAAAGGCATCAAAAGGATTGCTATTGGCACCTAAAAGCGCATACCATTTCCAGGCCCTGGTTCTCATGAATTCAAGGTCTTTGCCTAATAGTACACCTCCCATGGCATTGCCGTGGCCATTCAGGAATTTGGTAGTGGAATGAATAACAAAATCGGCACCGTGTAAAAATGGTTGTTGCAGGTAGGGGGTGGCAAAAGTATTATCCACCGATACCGGAATATTTTTTTCACGGGCAATGGAGCAAATCGCTTCAATGTCGACACAGCGGATAGTAGGATTGGCAGGGGTTTCCAGGTGAATGAGTCGAATGGAATTATCTGCCAGCATTGTTTCGCGAACCAGGTTCAGGTCACGCATGTCAATGAGCCGGGTTTGAATTCCTCCTTCCTTCAAAACTTTTTGCATTAATTCCTGTGTACCACCATAGAGAGAAAGATGAGAAAGAATGGTATCACCGGCATGCAGGTTGCTCAGAAATAAGGTACTCAGCGCTCCTTGTCCGCTGGCATGCAGCAATGCCTTCAGTTCAAGTGGACTGTCATCATCGTGCGAAATACCGAAGGCTTCCAGGGCTGCTATGATTTCTTCTGCAACGGTGAATGTAGGATTGCCCCATCGGCTGTAAAGGCGGGTTTTATCCGTTCCCGCAAATCTTTCCATACCCTCTTCCGCGGAGGGAAAGGTGAAAGTGGAACTGGCATAGATAGGCGTATTGTGGGCGAAATCGGCATGGTGTTCTTTGCCCGTATGAAGAACTACTGAACTGATGCCGGTAAGCGGGAAGGTTTTTTTCATTGTGGGGGACTTATCGATTTATTTACCGATCTGATCTCCATCATAGGCCCAGGTGATCCAGGTGGCACCCCAGGTAAAACCGCCGCCGAATGCAGCTAACACCAGGTTATCGCCTTTTTTCAATTGTTTTTCCCAATCCCATAAGCAGAGGGGAATGGTGGCAGCGGTTGTATTTCCGTATTTCTGAATGTTGATCATTACTTTTTCCCGGGGTAATCCCATTCGGTTGGCAGTGGCATCAATGATGCGCAGGTTGGCCTGGTGAGGTACGAGCCACTGAATATCATCACCGGTCAAACCATTTCGTTCCAGTAATTCAGCACTGACATCAGCCATTCCTTTCACGGCGAATTTAAATACAGGTTGCCCATCCTGAAAAGCATAGTGTTCTTTTGCTAATACCGTTTCTACACTGGCGGGCCTTAAAGAACCACCTGCTTTCATGTGAAGAAATTCCTTTCCGCTGCCATCTGTTCTCAGCAGGCTATCTTTAATTCCGATGTTGGGATCATCCGATGCTTCCAGCAATACTGCGCCGGCGCCATCCCCAAAGAGAATACAGGTAGCCCGATCGGTATAGTCAACAATGGCGCTCATTTTATCGGCCCCTACCACGATTACATTTTTATAACGGCCACTCTCGATAAACATCGTGGCAGTGGTCAGTGCAAACAGGAACCCACTACAGGCAGCACCCTGATCAAAACTCCAGGCATTTTTTGCACCTATCTTATCACAGATGATATTGGCAGTGGCAGGAAATACCATGTCAGGGGTAACTGTCGCACAAATCACACAATCTATATCTAATGCAGAGATCTTTCTTTTTCGCAGTAATTCTTCTACAGCTTTTGCGCCCATGTCACTGGTGGCTTTTCCGGGTTCCCGAAGGATTCTTCTTTCACTGATACCGGTTCTGGTTTTTATCCATTCGTCATTTGTGTCCACCATTTTTTCCAGGTCAGCATTGGTAAGCCGGGTTTCCGGAACATAGCCCCCGACGGCGGTAATACAAGCTCTTGTTGGCATGAAAATTTTTATGGGTTGTTCGCAAATATCCGTCAATTTATGTTATGCCGGTTCAGGACCTACCATTTGAGTTCTATTGAGTTAGTGGCTGTACCCATTCCCTGCTTGTTAAAGAAATCAAAAAAGCAGTCCGGCCGGTCTCTTTATTCCCAGCCTGCCGGGCCGATATACTCTTTTTTTAACTTATTTTTGAGGGGTATGATTGCGTTTGTCAGAGGAAAATTTACCCATAAAACCCCTTCAAGGGTCGTGGTAGATGTGCAGGGGGTGGGATATGAGCTTCAGATTAGTTTAAATACCTATACTGCCATCAGCTCAGCAAATGAGGGATTGATTCATACTTATTTGCATATTACTGAAAATGCACATACTTTATATGGATTTCACCAACCGGAGGAGAAAGAGATGTTTTTACATCTCATAGGTGTTTCCGGGGTTGGGGCATCAACTGCCCGGATGATGTTGTCAGGAATGGAGCCGAGGGAAATTGCGGCTGCCATTGTCAGTGGGAATACCCGTCAGTTGGAGAGTATCAAGGGAATTGGAAAAAAGTCTGCCGAGCGCCTGATAGTTGAGCTGAAAGATAAGCTGGGCAAGCAATTCACAGGCAGCAGTCAGCCGGTTTCGGGTGTCTTGTATTCAGTGGAAGTAGATGCAGTGAATGCGCTGGTGGCATTGGGAATCGGCAGGGTAATAGCTGAGCAGGCCGTTAAAAAAACGCGGGCAACTCAGTCGGGTGACTTGCCACTGGAAGAACTCATCAAACTTTCGCTCAAATCATTATAAATCATCTACTTCAACTCAAATCTCAACCAATAAACCGTCCTCTATAGCGTTAATTCTACTTAACCAATTAGTTGGGTTTGAAGCTCCGACTTGTTTTCTTACTGTTTTGGGTGTTGCCGGCTGTTATACCAATAGCAGCGCAACGCAGAGATACTACCCGTTTTGCCATCAGAGACAGGAGGGGGGATGGGTTTTCTTTGCCCAGTAGGAACCCTTTCGATATCAGGGATACCTCCCTGATTAAAAAGTCAGTGGAATACGATCCTCGAACCCGCCAATATTACATCCTTGAGCGAATTGGCAAAACCTACTATCGGAAACCTGCCGCGCTCAGTTTCGATGAATTCTGGAGGATCAGTGCAAGAGAATCTGAAATGGCCTATTTCAAAAAGAGGGCAGATGCATTAACGGCTTTGAATAAAAAAACCAGCCGTCCACCTTACCGGGTTTATGACAATTTATTTGATAGAATTTTTGGGGTGGGTACGAATGGTCTGAAAGTCGATATCCGACCCAATGGTGAAGTGAATGTGATGGCAGGTTACCAGGGACAGATTGTCAACAATCCAACCCTGCCTGAAAGAGCCCGTCGCAATGGGGGATTCGATTTTGACATGAACCTAAAATTGAATGTCAATGCCAGTATAGGTGACAAGTTAAAGTTTCCCATTAACTATAATACACTTTCTAACCTGGGTTTCGACAACCAACTGAAACTCGATTATAAGGGAATGGATGACGAGATCATCAAAACCCTGGAAGCGGGCAACATTACATTTCTTTCCCGCAGTACCCTTATTCCGAGTGCACAAAATTTATTCGGTGTCAAAGCCAAGATGCAATTTGGAAAAGTTTTTATCACGGGTGCTCTTGCCAATCAACGTTCTATTCGACAAACGGTAGCATTGCAGGGGGGAGCCGCCACGCAGAGTTTCACCAAGAAGCTCGATGATTACGAGGAAAACCGCCACTTTCTCTTGGGTGAATATTTTAAGAATAATTACAACAAGGCAATGTCGAATTTGCCGGTGATTCAATCTCAGGTGCAACTACAACGGATAGAGGTTTGGGTGACCAATAGAACCGGTGCAACTACCGATGCAAGAGATGTAGTGGGTTTGATGGACCTGGGAGAATCTAAACCTTATAACCCCAATATTCGATCTCTCTCCAACAGCGAGTTTACCAACAATGGAAACAACGATTTATATCCGGCCCTGGTGAATAATCCCTCCGCCCGAAATCCGGCGGTGATTAATTCTTTGTTGTTGGCCAGGGGACTTCGTCCGGTAGAAGATTATGAAAAAACGTTTGCCAGAAAATTGAATCCTTCTGAATATTATTTTAATTCGCAGGTAGGATTTTTATCCTTGAATGTACAGTTGCAACCTGATGAGGTTCTCGGCGTAGCTTATCAGTTCACCTATAATGGAAGGGTTTTTCAAGTGGGTGAATTTTCTCAGGATGTTGCTTTAGATTCAACGAGGGGAGTTCAAAAAGTTCTTTTCCTCAAATTGCTGAAAGCAACCTCTCAACGCATCAACCTGCCTATTTGGACCTGGATGATGAAGAATGTTTATTCACTGGATCTATTTGGTTCTATTCAGCAGGAAGGTTTTCAGTTGAATATTCTGTATGATGATCCCGGCGGCGGTATGAAGCGGTATTTACCGGAAGGTGCACCCAATATTACCGGTCGCCCCTTATTGAGTATTCTGAATTTAGATCGGCTCAACGGAAGGAATGACCCTCAGCCGGATGGTATATTTGACTTCGTGGATGGCTATACCGTTTTACCACGCCTGGGGAGAATCATTTTCCCCGTACTGGAGCCTTTTGGTCGCGATCTGGAACGACTTGCTTTCAATGGTCAACCGCCATCAGTCGTAAAAAAATATGTGTATTATGCTTTGTACGATTCTATCAAGGCCATTGCACAAACTTATGCGAACCTCAATCGATTTGTCATGCAGGGTTTGGTGCGGGGAAGTGCAGGGGGATCGGAAATTTCCCTGAATACCTTCAATGTTCCTCCCGGATCAGTAACTGTAACTGCAGGGGGTCAGCAACTACGGGAGGGAACTGATTTTATAGTGGACTATAACTTGGGAACAGTCAAGATCATCAATCCGGGTATTCTCAGTTCCAATCTTCCCGTCAGCGTGGGTTTTGAGAATAATGCCGGATTTGGGATGCAACAGCGAAGCTTTACCGGTTTGAGGGTAGATTATGTAGCGAATAAAAAGTTTTCCTTAGGTGCGACAGCAGTTAAACTCGCTGAAAGGCCATTTTTCACCAAAACCATGTATGCTGAAGACCCTATACGAAACTCCATGTATGGTATGGATCTTGCCTATAAAACCGATTTACCCTGGCTAACCCGATTACTGGATAAACTACCCAATTATTCTACCAAGACAAAATCCAGCATGAACGCTTACGCGGAAGCTGCTATATTAAGACCCGGTCATCCCCCACAAATTGGAAGGGGAGAACAGGGCCTTAGTTTTATTGATGATTTTGAAGGTACCAAGAATATGATCGACCTGCGATTCCCGCTGGTCTCCTGGACCATGGCTTCCACTCCGCAGGGCAATCCGCTCTTCCCTGAAAGTATCCTTACTGATTCCATCAATTACAATTTCAATCGGGCCAAATTAGCCTGGTACAATATCGAACCCAATCTGCAGGATAAAAATAGTCCGGGCAACCCCCTGCGTAAAAATGTAGAAGAACTCAGTGATCCCAGGGTTCGTCAGGTATATACCAATGAACTCTTTCCTCAGCGAACTACTAATATCACGGATGTATTGACGACTACTTTTGATATGGCCTATTATCCGACTGAACGTTCTCCGTATAATTATGAATACAGGCCTACTGAAATAGATGCTAATGGCAGACTGCGCAATCCTGCACGCAGATGGGCGGGAATTATGCGTGCCATCGACCAAACAGACTTTGAAACCAGTAACCTTGAGTATGTAGAATTCTGGACACAGGATCCATTCATTAAAAATCCAAGCAGCCGGGGTGGTAAATTATTTATTAACCTGGGTAATGTGAGTGAAGATGTGTTGAAAGACGGCAAACGTTTTTACGAAAATGGGATGAATACGCCGAATATCCCCAGTGATGTAGATAGCTCCACTACCTGGG
>JBIIRN010000040.1:0-12319 GCA_044341525.1 Sediminibacterium sp.
ATAAAGATGCCTCTAAGGTATCTCCAACACTTAGTTCATTTTTTGATTGGTACCAGCCATAGTCTGGGGGTACCAGCTTTCCGCTTTTATTTTGATCAATGATACTGAAGTGGTGAACTTGTTCAATGACTTCTCCGGATATCGGATCACGTGCGGTGGTTACCAATCGATAGAATCCGGGTTCAGGAAGTTGCTCAGCAATTCTGACTTCTCCATTTTTCTTTGTATCAAAGCTATCATTCACTACCGTACTAACACTTTGCCAGACGGAAGGATCTAACTCATTGGCATAGGTGTCATCAGGAAAAAGTTCCCTGAATCTCTGTTCATTTAAAACGGGCTGATCGGGCGCATCCCAGTATTTTTTTCGCAACACTTGACGGGGAGTTTGTAGTACAAACAGTTTCAATTGAACGGGAATCGTTATTTTTTGATCACTCAGGTTACTGGTGAAAAGACGGATTTTTTTCCAGTCTTTTTCCGCCATCACATTCTTCAACTCCCATTTCAGTAAGACAGATTGGTTACCTGCGTAAAGAGTAGTTTGTGAGGACCTGCTTTCGCCGGAGGCATCAGTAACATCCGCTGTAACCTGGAATGCAAAAAAATCATTTTCTTCTTCGGAGGCTTTTTCTTCTTTTCCGGTAGGCATGAAATGAATTCGGAAATTACCTTGCTGATCGGTGTAAGTAACACCCGAAGTGATTTCTTCGGTAGGGGACTGGAACCTCATCCAACGTCGGGAGCGAACCACCCGGTATTTAACAATAGCACCCTGGAGGAGATTACCGGCAAAACTGCGGGTAGAGCCACTGATTTGAATACTATCTTTAAGGGAATATCCTTGTTTGGGTTGATTCCACTCAACTGTAAAACGTGGACGCTTGTATTCTTCCACCTGTAGGCTGGTACCGGCGTTCCGAAAGCCGGAGGAAGTGATGCGGAAAGTTCCGGTGAGTCTGTCTTTAGGAAGTTGGAAGGTGCCGTGACAGGATCCAAAGCTATTTAGTTTTTTTTCTATTGAATCTATGATGTTTCCCTGTGTATCTTTCAGATAGAATATTAGGTTGGTTCCTTCCGGCAAGGCCTGGGGGTTGCTTTGTTCCGATTCCCTCATCATGCCAACTGCTTTCCAGAAAACAATTTGTCCGGGCCGGAATATTTTTCTGTCAGTAAAGAGCAGCATCTTTTTTTCAGGCCACCGTCCTTGATTATTATTTAAATTCTCATCCGGATTAATTCCAAGGAATATCTTACCCAATAGGAATAATTCATCTTGTTGAGTACGAAGGGAGATTCCGTTGGCAAACTCTCCTTTATAAATAAAATTGAACCGTCCTAGACTATCACTGATTCCTTTTGCAGTATTGATTTTTCGGTAGCCACCTCCGTCAGTAGATGAATAGCCGGAATAAAACTGATAGTTGACTCCTGCCAGGGGGGCCCCACTGGCACGGTCTATACTAATCCATTCGTTGTTTTGTTGTAATACAGCGATAGTCGATACCTGGAAGGGTGTGAGACTGACAGTAGCACCGTTATCACTGAGATCTTTTTGGGTGGCGGTGATAAGCAGGTATTGTCCGGCCGGAAGGGGATCGAGATAAATTTCTGTCGAATGCATTTTTCTGTCATCACTGGCTGACAGGTTCCAGAACCTTTCCTGCACTGGTTTTTTTGAGAGTAGGGAAGATTCAGACGGTTTTTTTTGCTGGCTGTATTTTTCCCATTCCTGTGCGTTGAGTGCCACAACCCGAACAAATACGCGGGGTGTATTTTGGTATTGAATCAAAGTGAGTAAGGGTTGACCGGGAAGATATACTTCTTCCATCGTTGCATCCACCTTTTGCCGGCGGATATCGGCGAGCAGATTCTGCAGCGCAATGGTTTCCGGGGTAGGAACTACTTTGTCTTTCAATGCTTGAGTAAGCAATGAATCGGCCCGAAGGAATCCATTGCTGATTGATTTTTTATTACTGGAAAAACTATTTTCATTGTTCACTTCTTGTGAAGCCAGTAAATAATAGGCTCGGAGAAGTCCAGGGTTATTAGGATAAAGACGAAGTAAATTCAGTAACCCTCTTTTGAAATTAATTTGTTGAGAGTGGGCAAGGCCGGAATGTTGCCAGGCCCATTCCAATCGGTCAATGTGCAAGGATAGGGCAAGTTCTTGATTGGATTTACCGGTCTGTGCAGCAAGTAAAGATTGGTAATCACGTAAAACCCGCATTTCAAAGGAAGAATCTTTAGTCGGCAGATTAGTTTTTGAAAATTCTTCCGGATCGAGAAAAGCAATGGATGTCCAGTTCGGAGAAGGCAGTGGAACAAAGCCGGAGACAATGGGATCTTTGTCGAAGGATAATTTTTGAAGTAAGATCAGTTCATACCAGGTGGTAGGTTGAAGTCGGCCAGTTCCCCGGGTGATGATGGCCTGAATCGCATTAACCGGCATTTTTTTCAGCCCTTCGGGTTGTGATAATGCCTTGGTGAATGCTTGTTGAATGGCTTTATTGAAATCGGGAGTGCTCCATTGATTGATGTTATCAGAAGCAGGGAGTAGGGTTGGTTTTCTTTGATCTATCTGCCAACGAGATTTCTGATAGAAGCTTTGGTACTGCCCTGCCAGCATTGCCTGTAAAATCATACCCGTTAGTGGGTCTTTTTGTTGGGCGATTTCTTTTTTTAATCTTTGAATGGCAGCGGCATCCACGTGTTCATTCAATTCATTTTGCAATGTCATTTGATACAACAGGCATTTCAGTTGCTGTGGTCCCAGATTATCAGTAAGTGCTTTTTGATAGAGTCGGTTAACTTTTTCGAGGACAGATTTGGGTAACCGACTAATGGTGATGGTTGAATCAATGTCTAACCATTCGCGGTTATAGGTTGTATCGGCCAGTTGAGCCTGCGCCGACGAAAATAAGATGTAAAAACTTAGGAGTAAGCAACCTGCAATTTTCTGCATAGACAAGAGTTGTTCCGGTTTTCAGAAGATGCAAGCATTAGGAGATTGCACAGACAATGCCCGAATTTAACAAATCAAATGATTGGTATTCTGCCATTCGTCAAAAAGCCGGAAAACTTTCTGGGGTATTACTTCTTTAAAACCGCAGCCATGGTTTTTCCAATGTCAGCGGGGCTCGCAACTACATGGATTCCACAGGCTTCCATAATCTTCATTTTTGCGGCGGCGGTATCATCTGCTCCTCCGATAATGGCTCACGCATGACCCATTCTGCGTCCGGGGGGAGCGGTTTGACCAGCTATAAAGCCTACGACCGGTTTACGGTTATTATCTTTTATCCACCGGGCAGCATCGGATTCCATGCTGCCTCCAATTTCTCCGATCATGATGATGCCATCTGTTTCAGGGTCATTCATCAGTAATTCGACTGCATCCCTGGTCGGGGTTCCAATGATCGGGTCCCCTCCAATTCCAATGGCGGTACTAATACCCATGCCTGCTCTTACTGCCTGGTCAGCAGCTTCATAAGTCAGCGTTCCACTTTTTGAAACAATTCCAATACGACCTGCCTTGAAGATAAAGCCCGGCATGATGCCAACTTTTGCTTCCCCGGCGGTGATAACGCCCGGACAATTTGGTCCGATCAGGCGGGTAGAGGTAGTTTGCAGGTAATTTTTTACTTTAACCATGTCTTGCACCGGAATTCCTTCCGTGATACAAACTACGAGCGCAATTCCGGCTTCAGCCGCTTCCATAATGGCATCCGCTGCAAATGCAGGAGGAACAAAAATAATACTCACATCAGCTCCGGTAGCTTTTACGCCTTCTGCTACTGTGTTGAAAACTGGTTTGTCCAGATGGGTGGTACCCCCTTTGCCGGGAGTTACCCCACCGACAACACCGGTTCCGTATTCAATCATTTGTGTGGCGTGGAAAGTACCTTCAGTACCTGTAAAACCCTGCACTAAAATGCGTGAATTTTTATTGACTAAAACTGACATGCGCTGTATTGTTTAAGTTCGGCGCAAAAATAGGCGAAATCGGCTTTGAAACAGCAGGGGAATAGAAAGTTTAAGGTTTTTCTTTTTATGTAAATAATAAAAGCCAGCCGGGGTTTATTCCGACTGGCTTACCAGGGTCTGAAAGTATAATTATTGTTTATAGAATTGGGCACTGTCCCTGCCATAGGCATTGGCTGCCCGCAGGAAATAAAGTCCGGGATTGAGTCTGTCGGCAAATACTTCCAGCATATTGTTACCGGCAGCTAAATCTTTTTTGAAACTCAATTTTGGATTCCCATTGACATCATAAACGGTGAATTCTGTTGACAGATTCGGAAGTCTGCTCCAAACCGTTACAACCATCTTAGATTGAACAGGGTTTGGATTGATATTCACAATTTTGATATAATTCAATACAGCACCCGGGGTGGAAGCAGTGTCTTGCACTTTTACCTCCTTGCAAATATCTGCTACACAACCCTTACTGGTTTTTACCTGTAAGCAAACCTTGTAGGTGCCGGCTGCTCTGTAAACTTTTTCCGGATTTACTACATTGCCAGTCATCATTGAATTGTCTCCAAAACTCCAGATGCGTTGGGTAATGGTATCTCCGGGAGTTGTTTGGCTGGCACCGCTGGCAAACTGAATTCTGTTTACGCCGGTTGGTTCGAATTTGAATTCAGCGGAAGCGCGGCAAACAGGAGCGATGGTAAAGGTTACCGCATACTTACTTTCACAGCCGGATTGGGTCTTAATAACCAGGTAGGCCGTGTAGGTTCCGGGTTTCAGATAATCAAATTTAACTTCTACCTCATTACCTGTATAAGTGGGCCCACTCGTATTGCTACCCAAGTACCAGGTTCTGCTGACAATACTATCTTGACCAGCTGCGCCAATTGACGGAGAACCCATAGATTCAGCGCTGTTAAAATAAACCACTGTTCCATTGATTCTATAGAGGAAGAAAGCTTTACAACTATAGGGAGCCATATTGGAGTCGATCACATTGATTTCAAAACAACTTTCACTGATACAACCTCTGCTTGATTTAGCTATCAGGCAAACCTTGTATTTGCCGGCCTTGTTATAAGTTTTAATGGGTCGTGCTTCGTTACCCTCATGATAGGTGCCGTCTCCGAAATTCCAGGAACGTTTTACGATGCTGTCACCCGCTACCAGATTGGCATGCTCTGCCCTGAACTGATAGGAAAGTCCGCTTTGTCTTCCCACAGAGAGTCGGGTATCAAAACGACAATCGGCGGGACGAATTACAATGGTAGTAGAATACTTGCTTTCACAACCCTGGCGTGTCTTGATAACCAAGGTAACGGTATAGGTTCCGGGCTGTTCAAAAGCATATTTCATGTCCCATTGATTGCCTGGGACCTCAACACCTCTGGAGTTGCTGCCAAAAAACCAGGTACGGCTGATGATCGTGTCGGGAGCAGAACTCAATCCATTATTCGAGGATCTCGAGCGGGAACTGTTTAGCTTCACTATATTATTGTCCAGCTCGTAAGTAAAGTAAGCAAAACAATCTGCAGGAACTACTGCTGAATCTTTTACCTCCAACTCTATACAGCTTTCGCTGGTACATCCTTTGAGGGATTTTGAAACCAGACATACTTTATATTTTCCCGGTTTGGCGTAGGTTTTTATCGGACTTCCCTCATTGCCTTCATTGAAGGTGCCATCCCCGAAACTCCAGGAACGTTTTACTACGCTGTCTCCTCGATCAAGGTTGTAATTGGTGGAGTTGAATTTGAAGCTAAGGTCTCTGTATCTGCCAACCGAAATTTTAGTTTCAAAGCGACATTGAACTGGAGAAATCACTACATAAGCCACAAATTTGCTTTCACAACCCATTTTAGTTTTGATGTAGAGAATGACAGGGTAGGTTCCTGGTCTATCAAAACTATGTCTCATCGTTTCCTGATTTCCCGGCACTTCTATTCCACTGGTGTTACCGCCAAAATACCAGATACGTGTAACAATGCTATCGGAGCTGGTTCCGGTTAAGCCACCGGATGCAGATGATCGGGCACTATTCAGGAAGACAACATTGTCTTTTACTTCGTAAGTAAATAAGGCTTTGCATTCCGTGGGTGCTATGGTTGAATCTTTCGCTTCCACGGTAATACAGGCTTCACTGGTGCACCCCTTCAGTGTTTTGGTATAGACACATACATTGTACTTTCCGGCCTGGCGATAAGATTTATAGACTGAACCCCTGATTTGATCAATAGAAGTTCCATCACCAAATTTCCAGGTGGTACTGATAATGCTGTCACCTTGGTTCAGGTTAGTAATGGCTCTTTCGAAAAGAAATTCCAATCCCTTGCTCCTTACAACCACTGCTTTGGTGCTAAGGTTACAAGCTTGGTTTTGTAAGGAAATTTTCAATTCATATTTGCTTTCGCAACCGCCTCGGGTTTTTATAACCAGTTTGATGGAATAGTTCCCTGGCTGTTCAAAAATGTTTTTCCAATTGATTGGGTTGGAGCTGCTGGCTACAACTAATGTATCATTGATATACCAGCTACGGCTTACTATCGAATCACGGAGTCCGTTGGGAAGAACCCCTCCGATGGATTGTTCACTGGAGAACCAGGCGGTTAGTCCCTCACTGCGAACTGTGAAATAAGCCCTGCAGGAAATTTGCTGATTTGAGCTATCTTTTACACGAACAGGTATACAGGCTTCACCTGAGCAACCATACTTTGTTTTGAATTGCAGGCAAACCCTGTAAGTTCCGGTATCGGCATACTTTTTAATCGGACTGATCTCATTGCCATCTAAGCTACTGCCATCTCCAAAACTCCAGCTACGTTTTACAATGGAGTCGCCGGCTGCAAGGTTCTCCTCTACTGAGCTGAATTGAAGATATCGGCCGGATTGTCTTTTTACGAAAACTTTGGTATTCACGGTACAGGGCTGCTCTTTCACAACTACTGTGCTGGTGAATCTACTTTCACAACCTTTTTGGGTTTTAATAAAAAGGGTCACCTGATAAGTACCCGGACCAGGAAAGGCATGGCGAATGTTGACCTGATTTCCTGTTACCGGAGCAGTTCTGTCTCCAAATAACCAGGTTCTTGCCACGATGCTATCGCCAGGGGCTGCCTTGCTTTCACCACTGAGGAAACCGTATTGGAAAAGAGTAGGTGAGGTGGTGGCACTTACTACTGAGAAATTGGCCTGGCAGGAAATCGAAACAGGGGAACTGCACAAAACGAAATTGCTCTCTATTATTCGCGTACTTCCCGGAACCATTTTATGCAGGAACAACCTACCGTTACAATCGGTGGTTTGTACATTGATGTATTTGATTTCCCCGCTGCAACTAATGGAGTCAATGTAGAATCCATTGGCATTCGTAAGTACTCTTTTTTGAATATTACAGCCGGAAATGCCCGATTCTGTTGAAATGAATAGTACTTTTCCCGCGATGGGGCGTCTGTTTTCATCTGTTACCGTGCCCTTTATAACAAAGGTTCCAGCCAAAAGGGAAGATTGCATTCCCAGGCTCATCAGGATTAACAGGTAGGTGATTAATTTTTTCATAGGAATGGATTTTCTACCTATAGAGATACGTCGCCGGGGTAAAATGCAGCCTCAGGGGGACTGACACCTGCTGATACTACCAACCTAACCATATGGAAAAGCAGGTTTCTTTCGGTAAAATCTCATTTATCCTCATTGAAAAAGCTATTATTCACTGTCAATTCCTACTTTTGCGGCACTTCAGTAAAATAATTTTTATGGCAACCACTTCAGACATCAGCCGTGGCATGATACTTAAGCTCGACGGCAGCCTATATTCCGTTGTAGAATTCGGTGAAAATAAAACTGCCCGGGCAGCCGCTAAGGTATGGGCCAAACTAAAAGGTGTTGATAATAAACGAACGATAGAAAAAACCTGGAACAGCGGTGAAAACATTTTCCCGGTTCGGGTAGAGAAAAAAGCATTTCAGTTCCTGTACAAAGACGACAGCGGATTCAATTTAATGAACAATGAGACTTTTGAGCAGATTACTCTTTCAGAGGAAATGATCGATGCTCCTCAGTTTTTAAAGGATGGCTCTGAGGTTTTTGTTTTTATCAATGCAGAGACTGAACAGCCTATTGGTGCTGAGTTGCCTGAAAAAATTGTTGTAAAGATTACCTATTGCGAGCCCGGATTAAGGGGGGATACTGCCACCCGTGCGCTGAAGGCCGCCACTGTGGAGACCGGGGCTACGGTAATGGTTCCTCTCTTCGTGGAAGACGGAGAAATGATTCGCGTCAATACCCGTGATGGTAGCTATGTTGAGCGGGTAAAAGAGGGTAAAGAGTAATTTACCACTTCATTCAGATTTAGCCGATTTTTTCAATTTTTATTGGTTTTTGCGTCATTTTTGACCTTTTTTGGCCAAATTAACCCTATTTTTGCCCTCATTTCGCTAAAATCCAATTTTTCCTAAAAAGCCGATTTTCTAACCAAAAATGGGGTCAGTTCCCTGTTATTGCCATTGATAAACCGGGGTAAATTCATCCCATTAAAACGCTTTTTATGGACCTGAAACAAATCCACGAATTAATTAAGATCATCAACAAAAGTAATATTGGGGAGATCAGCATAGAGGACAAAGATGGCAAAGTGACCATCAAGCAGAAAGAAGAGCAAATCATTACCCAGACGGCGGCACCGGTTCATCAGGTATATCATACTGCTCCACCTCCTCCGGCAACTGCACCTGCTGCAACCCCTCCTGCAGCGCCTGCTCCTGCTCCTTCCCAGGATAAATTAATTACGATAAAAAGTCCCATGATTGGTACTTTTTATCGCCGGTCTTCCCCCGACAAACCCGTTCTGGCCGATGTAGGTCAATCCATTTCTCCCGGGAAAGTGCTATGTATTATCGAAGCGATGAAACTATTCAATGAAATTGAAAGTGAAGTGAGCGGAACCATCGTAAAGGTGCTGGTGGAAGATGCCAGTCCGGTTGAGTTTGATCAGCCCCTTTTCTTGGTAGATCCCACTAAGTAATCCATTATCAGTTCATCAGAGGGATTGACTGAGATTCAGTATTTCCCCCCAATCCGTTTAACATGTTCAAAAAGATTCTGATTGCCAACCGCGGTGAAATTGCCCTTCGTGTTATTCGCACCTGCCGCGAGATGGGTATAAAGACGGTTGCAGTGTATTCGACAGCAGATAAAGATAGTTTACATGTGAAGTTTGCCGATGAGGCCGTTTGCATTGGTAAGCCTGCCAGTGTAGATTCATATTTGAATATACCGCATATCATGGCAGCTGCGGAGATTACAAATGCAGATGCAGTTCATCCCGGGTATGGGTTTCTGGCAGAAAATGCCCGGTTTTCTCAGATTTGTGCCGACCATGGCATTAAGTTTATTGGTCCGACCCCAGAGATGATCAATAAAATGGGGGATAAGATCACAGCTAAGGAAACGATGATAGCGGCTGGTGTGCCGGTGGTACCCGGTGGGAAAGGCTTATTGGAAAGTCTGGAAGCTGCTTATCGCATGGCTACTGAGGTTGGCTATCCGGTTATATTGAAGGCAACTGCCGGTGGAGGTGGCAAGGGCATGCGTGTGGTATGGAAAGAGGAAGACCTCGAGAAGGCGTATACTACAGCGCGGACGGAGGCGGCCGCTGCATTTAAGAATGATGGGATTTACATGGAGAAATTTGTGGAAGAGCCCCGCCACATTGAGATACAGGTAGCTGGTGATCAATACGGAAATGTCTGTCACTTGAGCGAGCGGGATTGTTCCATTCAACGCCGACATCAGAAGTTGGTGGAAGAATCACCATCTCCTTTTATGACACCTGAATTGCGGCAGCGCATGGGTGAGGCCGCAATAAAAGCTGCCTCAGCTATCAATTATGAAAGTGTGGGCACGATCGAATTCCTGGTCGACAAACACCGCAACTTTTATTTTATGGAGATGAATACCCGCATACAGGTGGAACATTGTGTAACAGAAGAGGTGGTGAACTATGATCTTATTAAAGAGCAGATTAAAATTGCAATGGGTGAAAGAATTTCCGGAAGAAATTACGAGCCCCAGCTCCACGCAATAGAGTGCCGAATCAATGCGGAAGACCCTTATAATGATTTCCGGCCTTCCCCCGGGAAAATCACTGTATTACATACTCCCGGTGGTCACGGAGTTCGGGTAGATAGCCATGTATATGCCGGATATGTCATTCCTCCGTACTATGATTCCATGATTGGCAAGCTGATTACAGTAGCACAGAGCCGTCAGGAAGCCATTGATACCATGTACAGGGCACTCAGTGAATATGTAATTGAAGGCGTAAAGACAACCATCCCCTTTCATTTACAATTAATGCAGAATGAGGATTTCAGGAAGGGTAATTTTACCACGAAGTTCCTGGATAATTTTACCATGAGTAAATAATAAAACGTTTACAGGCATAAAAAAACCTCTTCCGGAAGAAGAGGTTTTTTTATGTGTGTTTTTATTGGTTTCCGCCACCTCCACCTCCACGGCCACCCATTCTTTGCTGGGAGAGAGCTTCAATAACTTTTTTGGAAAGCTCAGGAGGAAGTACTTTCTCAATACGTTTGTTCCGCTCTTCCGTCAGCTCTTTCATTTTGGCCTGACGGGTTTCAGGGTCCAGGTCACGTAAAGCCATTTGCTTTGGACGCATGTCATTAGAGATAGCGATGAGTGAATCAGCCTGTACATCATCACAACCCATGCCCTTGAATCTTTCTTTCATCATGGCATTGCGTTGTTCAGGGGTCATCTGGCCACCGCCTCCGGGGGGCTGGGCATATAAAGCAGATCCCGCTGATGCGATAAATAACATGGCGAGTAAGGTCCATTTTTTCATACTGTTAAGATTTAGGAGAAGGAAAATACACCATTTTAAAAAGGTGTACAAACTATTTCGGTCAATATAGAAGGTTTCTCGGCTGAGGACAAAAAAACCCGAAGACGAGCTTCGGGTGGTGGGATTTCTATAGGGTTCAAATTACCGCAGAAATAACATTTCCCGGTATTTGGGTAATGTCCAGAGATCATCATCTACCAGGTGTTCTAGTTTATCAACATGGTAGCGAATTTCATCGAAGTAGACTGCCTTGATGTCTTTATCATAAGCGATTGCCTTATCTCGGGCGTTTTCAATGGTGTTGGCTTTTTTTCGTGCCTCTACCATTTGATGAACGTGTTGGTGAATCACCTGAATGTGTTTGCTCACGGCGGTTACAATGTCTAGTTGACTTTGATACGCATCCACACTGAGTCCGGCAGCTTTGAGTCCGTTTATATTGGCCAGCAGTTCATTCTGGTAACGGATAGCAGCGGGAAGTATATGATTGATGGCGAGGTCGCCCATGATACGGGATTCGATCTGTACTTTTTTGGTATACTTTTCCAGTTCAATTTCATGCCTTGCTTCCAGCTCAACGTGGGTATATACTCCATTGGATTCAAACAGGTGTTTGGCTTTTTCGGTCACCATAGCATCTAATGCGAGTGGTGTCGTTTTTACATTCGGCAGGCCGCGACGGGCTGCTTCTTCGTGCCAATCCTGGCTGTATCCATCACCTTCAAACAGTACTTTTTTACTTTCAACTATGTACCGCTGAATGATGTGCATGATAGCAATTTCTTTTTTGTCACCTTTTTCTATCAAGGCATCTACTTCTTGTTTGAATTTGCGGAGTGTATCAGCCATGATGGTATTCAAAACAGTCATAGAAATAGCACAGTTGGCAGAAGAACCTACTGCACGGAATTCAAACTTGTTACCGGTGAATGCAAAGGGAGATGTTCTGTTTCTGTCTGTATTGTCTAACATCAATTCCGGAATACTTCTATGCAAATCAAGTTTGAGTATGGCTTCATCCTGTTCATCAAATTTTGTACTAACCCTTGATTCAATATCCGATAAAACTTTTGCCAGGTATTGACCCACGAAAACAGAAATGATAGCGGGTGGCGCTTCATTGGCCCCGAGACGGTGGTCGTTGGGTTCAGATGCAATGGAGGCACGAAGGATATCAGCATGGTCATGTACTGCCTTAATGATGTTTACAAAGAAGGTCAGGAACATTAGGTTGGTTTTGGGTGTTTTTCCCGGTGCCAGCAGGTTTACTCCGGTATCGGTGGCCATACTCCAGTTGTTGTGCTTTCCACTGCCATTGATGCCGGCGAATGGTTTTTCATGCAATAGCACTACGAGTTGATGTCGTTTAGCTACCCGGTTCATGAGATCCATGAGCAGGGTGTTGTGGTCAACTGCAATATTTACCTCTTCAAAGATGGGGGCGCATTCGAATTGGGAGGGGGCCACTTCGTTGTGGCGCGT
>JBIIRN010000235.1:0-3439 GCA_044341525.1 Sediminibacterium sp.
TCTCACCTGCCCACTGCAAATAAGTATTGGAAAGATCTACCGATGTAACCCTGGCAGCACCACCCGCAGCTGCATAAACACTGAAGGAACCGGTATAACAAAAAAGATTCAGCACTTCCTTGCCGGCAGCTTCTTCCCGCACCCGTTGTCTCGTCATCCGGTGATCGAGGAAGAGTCCGGTATCTAGATAATCCGTGAGGTTGACACGAAACTTCAAGCCATTTTCCTCTACCGTGAAAACATGTTCCCGGTTATCGAGTTTCTCGTATTGACTGTCACGTTCCCGATGCGACATGCGTTTGCGTTGCCGCAGGAAGATCGCTTCAAGGGAAACGCCCAGTACTTCAGAAATACACAGCATACTTTTCTCTAACCAGGCGGCATGGTCTGCTTCTTCCATGCCATGGTGTCGCTGGTATTCGGCCACATACAAGTACTTGTCATACCATTCTATGCAGAAAGGAAATTCGGGTAGATCATGATCATATACCCTGTAACAACTCACCCCCATTCTCCTGGCTTGTCGGCTGCGATGTCGAAACATTTTCTCCAGCCGGTTGCGGAACATAATGAACTTGCCCTCATCCAACATAGGGTGAATTTTTAAAGGTCGAAAAGAGGGTATTACTTTCCATCAGGATAGAGCCGCCAGCGCCTGCTGAATTCGGGTCCATGCCTTATCAATATTTTCCATGTTGTTGGCAAAGGAGAAACGAACACAGTTGGGCTCACCAAAAGCATCTCCCATTACAGAAGATACATGGGCAGTATTCAAGAGGTACATGCTCAGATCAGCAGCACCCTGAATAACTTCCGCTCCGGCTTTCTTTCCATAATAGGCACTTACATCCGGGAAAACATAAAAAGCACCTTCCGGTTGAAAACACTTGAATCCGGGAATTTTTTCTATCCACTCCAAGGTTCTGGCCCTGCGTTGCGTAAAGGCAGCCGTCATCTCCAGTGAAGGAGTCAAATCACCTGTAAGTGCCGCCACTGCTGCTTTCTGGGTAATGGAACAGGTTCCGCTGGTGAACTGTCCCTGAATTTTTTCACAGGCCTTGGCAATCGAAGTATGAGCAGCGATATATCCCAGTCTCCAACCCGTCATGGCAAAACCCTTGCTGAGTCCGTTGATCAGTACAACCCTGTCTTTCAAATCATCAAAGGAAGCAATGCTCGCATGCTTTCCGACAAAATTGATGTACTCATAAATTTCATCCGACAGGATAATGATATTTGGATGACGGCGGAATACTTCTGCCAATCCTTCCAGCTCCGCCTGGCTGTATACAGCCCCCGAGGGATTACAGGGAGAAGAGAACATGAAAACACGTGAAGCCGGTGTGATAGCCGCTTCCAGTTGTGCCGGCGTTATTTTAAAACTGTCTTCCACCCTGGTTCTAACCGCCACCACTTTTCCCCTCGCAATTTTAACCAACTCGGAATAAGTAACCCAAAAAGGAGTTGGGATGATCACTTCATCTCCTTCATCCACCAATGCAAGTATAGCATTGGCTAAACTCTGTTTGGCACCGGTAGAAGTAATGATATTTTCCGGAGCATAAGTCAAACCATTGTCCCTTTTTAATTTGGTACATACTGCCTCCCTTAAATCAGCAAAGCCCGCAACAGGAGTATAGTGACTCCAGTTATCTCGAATGGCTTGTATTGCTGCTTCCTTCACATGTTGGGGTGTATCGAAATCGGGTTCACCCAGACTAAGGTCAATCACATCAATGCCCTTTGCTCTAAGCTCTCGGCCGAGCTTGGCCATTTTCAAGGTCTCCGGTTCATTGAACCTGTTCAGTAAAGTAGATAAATGCATGGGATTAAATAAGAGGCAAAAAATTGAGTTAAACAATGCTAAGTTCGTAAAAACTATCCTAACATGTATTAGTTTAGCAGTTGAGTAATTAACAGGGCCAGTTCATAAGTTTCCGATATGCACGATCCGATACCAGCAATTCGAGAATCTATTTCCGTTTTCGACATTTTTAAAATAGGAATAGGACCTTCCAGTTCCCATACCCTTGGGCCCTGGCGGGCAGCTTTGCAATTCCTGGCAACGATCGAAGAAAAGGGAAAACTCAGCGAAGTGCAGGAAATTACTGTGTCGCTGTATGGATCACTCGCTAAGACGGGCAGGGGACATGGGACCGATGTGGCCGTGATGCTGGGTTTGATGGGAGCCGATCCCGTTGAATTCCCTGTAGACCAGGTCAATTCCTCAATTCAATCTATCAGAACCAATCATGTATTGAATTTAAAAGGAATTCACCCCTTATCGTTTAACCCTTCCCAACACATCATTTTTCACATGGATGAGAGTCTGCCCTTTCATCCCAATGGTATGAAGTTGGAAGCAATTGATGCAGATGGCAATTCCTTCTCTGCTACCTATTTTTCTATTGGTGGAGGATTTGTCGTTAAAGAAGGCCAAACAACCTCCGCCACTACCGTCGAACTTTCTTTTCCAATAGAAAGAGCGGAAGACCTCCTCAGACATTGCATGAAAGGAATGGCTATTCATGAAGTCGTGATGGAAAATGAATTGGCCTGGCGGCCGGAAAATGAAACCCGCCGGGGTTTATTGCGCATCTGGCAGGTTATGCAGGATTGTATTTACCGGGGTTGTCATACCTCCGGTGAATTACCGGGTGGCTTGAAAGTGAATAGGAGAGCGGGGGGACTGAATAAAAAATTATTATCCGAAGCTGTTTACCATAATAAAACAGAATGGGTCAATGCCATTAAAAAAGGGGGCTCAGGATTTCAATACACCCTTGATTGGGTAAGTTGCTTCGCACTGGCAGTTAACGAGGAAAATGCTTCTTTCGGAAGGGTGGTTACTGCTCCCACCAATGGTGCTGCCGGCGTAATCCCCGCAGTATTGCAATATTTTGTTTGTTTCGGTGGCGGAGACAACGATGAGCAGATTATCCGCTTCCTGCTCACCGCTTCTGAAATCGGCAGTATATTTAAAAAGGGGGCAACCATTTCTGCCGCCATGGGCGGATGCCAGGCAGAGATTGGTGTTTCCTCTGCCATGGCCGCAGCCGCTCTGACAGAAGCGATGGGAGGTACGCAACGACAAGCCCTGATGGCCGCAGAGATTGCAATGGAACACCACCTTGGACTAACCTGTGACCCGATTGCCGGCCTGGTTCAGATTCCCTGTATAGAGAGAAATACCATGGGTGCAATTAAGGCCATTACGGCTTCCCAGCTCGCCTTGCAAAGTGCACCCGACTTCGCCATCGTAAGTTTGGATAAGGTGATTAAAACCATGTGGGATACTGCTTTGGATATGAGTAGTAAATACAAAGAAACAGCCGCCGGCGGCTTGGCTGTACACATTCCCATCAGCTTACCTGAATGTTAATCAGATCCCGGCAGGTTCCGGCTGATATGTCGTTTCATCGAATTCGCGAATCACATT
>JBIIRN010000236.1:0-3434 GCA_044341525.1 Sediminibacterium sp.
GAAAGACTTATACCCGGCAGAACCAATCAGTATTTTTTTCTGAGGGGAGGAAGGAACAGCAAGAACAAAAATTCCTTTTTCATTGGTGATCTGTTGTTTGTTACCCACCCATACGGTAGCGCCGGCAATGGGTTGTAAGGTTTTGGCATCTTTTACCACCCCGATCATACGGGTGGTTGATACAGTCTGCGCTTGTGGCAGGCAATAAATGGCAAAGCATAGCAGTGTTCCTAATAACTTTTTCATGTTACTGGTTTAAAAGTTAACAATAGGAACAGGAAAAGTCAGCAAGGAGGAAGGACACCTTCCCTTCGCAGGCATTACCCTGTTCAGGTTCAACGGGTATTATCTCAGCTGGAGAGGCAGCAGCCCATCCGGCACCCCGGGAATTCAGTGCAAAGGTACAGTTTGCACAATAATTTCAAAAAGTTGTAACTTTTCTTTTAGGTAGTCGTACTACATTAAAATACTGTATGAAATATTTATTCTTATTATTCGCGTTAAGTGCAGTCAATTTTCTGCAGGCACAGGAAATCATCCATACTGTGAAAGACCCCATGGCTGAAGGAAGAAAAGTAGGCAGTTTTACAGGAATTCAGGTAGAAGGGGCTATTGACGTTTACCTGACCCAGTCCAATGAAACCGCAGTCGCGGTAAGTGCCTCATCCGAAGAATTTAGAAATGCCATCGTAACGGAGGTACGGGGTAATATTCTATACGTTTCTTTCAATTATAAATTTGCCTGGCACAATCGGGTTAATCCAAAAATAAGGGCCTATGTATCAGTTCCTCGCTTAGAGTCATTGAATATTTCCGGCGCCAGTGATGTAAACATTGCCGGTGTCTTTAAATTCGATCAGGTCAAGGTTGTTTTGTCGGGTGCCAGTAACTTGAAAGGTGAAGTCGAATTGAATAACGGGAGTATTGTGATGACGGGCGCTTCTGATTGCAGAATGAGTGGCAAGGCCGATCGCATCAAAATACAGGCAAGCGGAGCTTCCAGTTTCAAAGGGTATGAATTACAAGCAGGCGATGCAGATATTCAGGCATCCGGTGCATCTGACGTTCAGATGACCATCAGTGAATCGATTACAGTCGAAGCTTCCGGCGCCAGCTCTGTTCATTATAAAGGGGAGCCCAGGTTAAAAGGAATACGTGTTACAGGAGCATCCTCTTTTTCACGAAAGTCTTAGTTGAATTGCTGGATAGTGAAAATCTCACTTAACAGAATAATTAAATCTCCGCCCCGCGGAGATTTTTTATTTGCTTTGTCTGAACCATTTTTGGGCAGAGGGCCTGCGGTGAGGACAACCGGGCCAGCAGCAAGGTTGGCGCTGACCATCTCTCAACTGTTCCTGCATTTGCTGAATATGTGCTGCTCTTGTTGCTTCTTTTTTTACAATCGTAATCCAGCAGATCCATTCGTTGCGCTGGATGGGGGTGAGTGAGTTCCAGCGTTGTAAGAGCTCAGCGTCTTCTTTCAATACTTTTTCAATATCGGGCGTTAATTCATGTAAGATGCCGGGAGCAGGCATCAAGATTGAATGTACAGTTTTACTTTTGGTAGTCGCCATCATGATTTAAATATACTATGATCCATTCATGTTATAAGCACTACGGATTAGTCACTTTTTTTTAGTCCTTGATATTAAATTCCTGACGCAGGATCTGCAGAAGTTGGACATTTATTTGCTGATAGTTTCTTATGTGTAATCTACGTGTCGACATAAGTCCTGCTGTTTTGTGGTAGTAAAGACCTTTAATGATTTTTTTTCTATCAACAGCTTCAGTTTTGTCAATAAAAAAAGGGAAAAAATCATCACTTTTCTCATAAACAGCTATGGATTCAATCAATGATTCATTTCTGTGTCGCATTTCTGTATCAAAAGTATGGTCATTGAGTTGAATATGAATTGGAGTAACATGTTCTTTGCGCGATTGGTCTTCCAATTGCTGTCTTTCCAAAATACTTTTTATTGCAACTGATAACTCACCTGCCAGTAGTTGAAGCTTTTCATTTTTAAAATAGCGCAAAGAACCTGAATTACGCAGTTGGTCTAAAATGATGGTTCTCGGTTCAAAAATGATAGGGGTTCTAAAATTGATTCCATATTGATAATTAATTTGAAATTGCTTGGAAAGATGCTCAAAGCTACTGTCCCTGAAAAAGTTAATCATATAGTCCAGCGCCGCTTCCTGCTTTAGTCTGTTTTTCACTTTTAGCTCAGCAGTAATAGAGTCATTTTTCAGTTCCTGATAAAAACTTTTCGCCAGTTCTTCCGTCCTGTCTTTCTCTATCTTATGTTCAAGTTGATACTCGGCTAAAAATCCGCAGAATACAGCCAGAAAAAGCATCAGAAATTCCCAGATGTAAGATTTCCAGGTTTTTCGATCGTGGTGAGCATGATGATGTACTTCCATGACTACAAGATATAAAAAAACTATCTCTTCCCGGATTAACCATTGCTTTACCTTTTGCTGCCAGTTTTCATACATTCTAAAACTTGGATACTAAAAAATAAATCCGTAACTTTGCACTCCTACATCGCGAGGTAGAGCAGCGGTAGCTCGTCGGGCTCATAACCCGAAGGTCGGAGGTTCGATCCCTTCCCTCGCAACTAAACTAAGGCCCTACGGGCCTTTTTTTACTCTATGAAGTCCGGTTTTGTCAACATATTCGGTCTGCCCAATGCGGGAAAAAGCACGCTCCTCAATGCACTGGTAGGGGAGAAGATGGCTATTGTTTCCCCCCGGGTGCAAACCACCCGACACCGCATCAAGGTATTCCTGAATAATCCCGGAATTTACCAGATTGTTCTTTCCGATACGCCCGGCATCATAGAGCCCAAATACAAGCTCCACGAACAAATGATGCAGGCAGTTCAATCTGCACTCGAAGATGCTGACCTGGCATTGTTGCTGGTAGATATCACCGCAGATTGGCAACAAACAGATGAGATCTTCTCCCGCCTTCGGCTCAAAGTACCTGCCATCGTTGTGCTGAATAAAATTGACGCGGTAGGAAAAGACAAACTGGAGGCGGCTACACAATTTTTTCAAGTAAAAAAATATTGCAGGCAAGTTATTCCTGTTTCTGCCCTGCAAAAGAAGCACCTCGATAATTTACTCACTGCCATCCTCCCATTCATTCCGGAAGGTATGCCGTTTTATAATGAAGAAGATATGAGCGATCTTCCCATGCGATTTTTTGTGGGGGAAATGATACGAGAAAAAATTTATGCGACCTGTGAGGAAGAGATACCTTATCAGACAGCTGTTGTTGTTAATGAATACACAGAGAAAGAACAGTTGGTAAAGATACAGGCAGACATCATCGTTAGCCGGGAATCTCAAAAGGCAATCATCCTTGGTGAGCGCGGTAGCCGTATCAAAGAAATCGGTACCTTGGCAAGAACCGATATTGAAGTTTTTAT
>JBIIRN010000237.1:0-3432 GCA_044341525.1 Sediminibacterium sp.
TTTCCAGATCGGTCAGCTGATTTTTTTTGAATGTCAGTTCCTGTTGCAGACCGGTAATTTTGCTTTGCTGTCTCGTCAGCAACAGATTGCTTTCATTTAACTGAAAAACATGCTGGTTATACTCCAGTTCAGACTGCTGGTAATCTGCCTCCACTGTTTTCAGGGATTCCCCGGTCTGGTTCATATCCTGGCTCAGGGTGGTCAGTAATTCACGGGTGGCTGCGATGGCGGCCTGCTCCTCCTGTCCCCTTTTTTCCAGGTCTTCAAAACGTTGTAACCCATTTTGAGCAGCTACCTGCAGGTTTTCCATTTTATTGCGGGCAGCAAAAAGTTCATTCGTAATGCGATTGATGAGTTGCTCGGTCTCACGAATAGCTTTTTCCTTCAACTGATCATTGAAGGCAATTACTTCCTGGTGTTTGGCCTGTATATCTGATTTCAGCAGATTTACAACCGCTTCCTGTTCAGAGATTTCTTCAGCCAGTTTTTCCAGGTTCTTCACCCTACCAATTTTTTTCCCTTCGAAAAGACCGATGCTTCCACCTGAGAGGGTGAACTTACCCTTTACGTATTTCCCTGTTTTTTCGAGAATAACTGTATCCGCAGAACCGGATTGATCTAAGGCAGATTCGTTTTCTGCAATAAAAACATGACCCAGCAGGTACTCAGCAAGACGAGCATACTTAGCATCTACTTCTACCACATCCAGTGCCCGAATCGTTTGGGCAGGCTGACTAACAGATTTGGACAACTGGTTGAATGCATCGAGCAGGAAAAAATTAGCTTTCCCCTTCTTATGCTGATCCAACAGATGAACCGCCTGAAGTCCTTCCTGCAGATTAGCAGCAACATAATAGTTCAGGTAGGGTTCGAGTAAATTCTCTACGGCTGTCCGGTACTCTTCCTTCACATAAAGTATATCAGACAAAACCGGTGCTCCATGGTTCCATTCCGGATTGTTGTGTAAGAACTTGATGCTGTCAGGATAGCCTTCCATGGAGTCAATCAGGCTTTTCAGCAGATTGAATTGATTTCTTTTTGAATCGAGTTTTCTGTTCTCCTCATTTAACTCATTCCGCAAAACTTCCAGGGCTGCCTGGGTATCGAAGATAAGCACCTTGGTACGCTCATGCTGTTCCTGCATTTCCAGTAATGACTGCCGCTGTGCGTTCAACAGTTGATCTTTTTCACCGGTCTCTTGTTGCAATTGTCGTAACTGATTTTCCCGCTGGTTTCTTTCATCTGTGAGTTGCTGGAGAGCCCGTTGGATATTAAGGATGGAAGTATCAGCTACCGCCACTTTCTTTTCCGCATCAAACTGTTTTAGTTGTAATTGCTGGAAGCGCCCCCTCAATTCATCAAGTCCGCTTCTCTTTTCATCGAAGATGCGGCGTTTTTCCTCCATGCCAGACTGCCCCTGAAGTACGAGTTGCTGCATTTCAGAGAACTTTTGCTCTTCTTCACTTAACTGCAATTGGGTATATTCAATTGAGTCGCCGATGGTGGTTAATTGACCGGTTGCCTTTTCCAGAAAATCCTGTAACCCCTTCTCTTTTTCCTTGAGGTAATGTAATTTTTGAGTTGCCAGATTTTTATCGTTCTCTCCCGAACGAAGTTCCTGCAACAATGAATTGAATGCCTGCTGCAAGGCCTGCAATTCCTTTTCCTGTTGAATAAAGGCCAGTTTTTCCTGTTCCTGTGCTGCTTCCTCCGACGCAATAGCTGCTTCTAATTGTATTTTATTATCCTGCGCAGCTTCCTGCTGTTCAGTCAGGGAAGTATAATTAGACTGAAACCCTTCCAGAGAGGCCTTTGCCAATTCAATGGCTACTTCCCGGTATTCCTTTTTCAATTCATAATATCTTTCTGCTTTGCGGGCCTGGCTCTCCAGTGATTTGAGCTGGTTATTGATCTCAAACAAAAGGTCTTCAATACGTGCCAAATCCTGCTCGGTTGCATCGAGTTTGTTGCGGGCCTCTTTTTTTCTGGTTTTATAAATCGTGATACCTGCAGCTTGCTCCAGCATGCGCCGACGGCTGTTGTCTTTGTCTTTGATAATATCATCTACCATGCCTAATTCAATAATGGCATAGCTGTCTGTACTCACGCCCGTATCGAGGAAAAGATTATGAATATCCTTAAGACGACAGGTAACATCATTGAGCCGATATTCACTATCCCCATTTTTATAAAAACGACGGGTAACAGTTACCGTATTGAATTCTGTGGGCAATAAATTTTTAGTGTTCTCAAATGTCAGACTCACTTCTGCTAAACCGGAAGCGCTTCTCGTTTTACTTCCGTTGAATACGAGTGCATCCAGGTTCTCACTCCGAAGGGCGGATATCTTTTGTTCCCCGATTACCCAGCGTATACTATCGATGATATTGCTCTTGCCACATCCATTGGGACCGATGATACCGGTGATACCTTCATCAAAGCTTACCACGGTTTTATCAGCAAAACTTTTGAACCCCTTGATTTCTAATGATTTTAATCTCACAATTACCAGATTTACGTGTCTGCGAACATACATGAAAACAGTAATACAAAGGGGAGAAAAGTATTACCCTGTGCATAACCGGTGGAGAAATTCACAGACCCTATCTTAAGTATAAATTAATATTTTACTATATTATTGATATTCAGTTATTTATAAAGCATATTTGCTATTTAATAAACTATAATTATTACATGGAATGAAGCCGGGAGAACCGTATATTCGGTGCCCTCACCCTACTATGAAATCCGTAATTTTTTGTGTAACCAACGACCTGTTTTTTGACCGCCGGATGCAAAAAATCTGCAGCAGTTTACAGACTGGCGGATATGAGATTTCCTTGGTAGGCAGAAAGGCAACAGTACCCCTGCAGGATTCAGCTCCCGCCTACCGGAGATACTGGTTAAATATGATTTTTCAAAAAGGCCCCCTCTTCTATCTGGAGTTCCAGATCCGGTTATTTTTCTTTCTCCTTTTTCAGCCAAAAGCTATTCTATGTGCGATTGATCTCGATACCATGCCTGCAGTTTACCTGGCATCCCGGGTGAAATGCACCCAACGCATCCTCGATGCCCATGAATTATTTACGGAACAAAAAGAGGTGATTGGCCGAAAATGGGTGCATCGATGCTGGTTATGGGCAGAGAAATGGCTGGTGCCCCGCTTCCCGCTGGGCTATACGGTCAATGAAGCCCTGGCAGAAGAGTTTTTTAAGCGATATGGCGTCAGGTATACAGTTATTCGAAATGTACCGGTTTGGAGAGCCAATATTAGTAAGTCTGCCTCAAAAAGAGATCGCTGGATTATCTATCAGGGTGCTGTGAATGAGGGAAGAAGTTTTGAAACATTGATACCCGCTATGAAGAAGGTACCTGTTCCACTACACATCTATGGTAAGGGGAACTTTTTAACCCGGGTAAAAGAGCTGATTC
>JBIIRN010000238.1:0-3431 GCA_044341525.1 Sediminibacterium sp.
CCGGTGAAGCAATAAGTTTTATTCCGGAACAGGATCATATCCCTCTCCACCCCCGGGTCGACAACTACTGATGCGCTTTATAGAGAGCCAACCCCCTTTGAAAAGACCATGTTTTTGAAGTGCAGTGACTGTATATTGAGAGCAGGTAGGGGTATAGCGACATTTTGGTCCCATCAAGGGAGAAATGCCATACTGATAGATTTTTACCAGCGCTATAAAAGGCAGTGCGATAATCTTTGCTAAAGTCCGGAGCCGGTTCACTGCTTCGCAGGAGTTAATATAATGTTTCTGTACTCTACAGGGCCATGATCGCCCTGCAGATAAATAGGCCCGGGCTCGCCTTCCTTGCTATCCAATGCTCCGCCGGTGATACCGGGGATAATCTGGTCTACGATGATGGCTTTTCCGTTGGCAATGACTGTTACCCTTCTTCCGATGAGTGTTATATCATAGGTCTGCCACTCACCCGGTTTTTTAGCCGCCATTTCATTGGGTGTGAGAAACCCATATACACCGCCAAATAGGGTGGAAGAAGGTTCCAATCCATAATTGTCTTCTACCTGTACTTCATATCTTCCACGGAGATACACACCGCTATTACTGCCGGCAGGATAACGAAATTCTATGTGCAACTTAAAATCATTAAACTGTGCATCTGTTATGATATTAGATCCGGAGCGGGGACTTTTTAAAATGCCGTTATCAGCCACCCATTGCTGCTCTTTACCCGACATGCGCCAGCCATCCAAATTTTTTCCATTGAAGAGTTGAATGGGCTCTCCCCACTCAACCGGTGAAGTTCTTTTTAGCAAGGGTGCCCGCATACCGGTAAAAGGATAGCGTGCTCCGCGCGGAGTAGAAATAAAACCGGTCAGCTGATCATTCTCCAGCATGCCTTCGAAAACCATTGGATTGTTACTGACATCCCACTGCGTGGGAATGGAAAAACTTACCTTCCCATTGTCATATTTCACTTCAGAAATAGGGCGCGCACTTCCCCCTTCTGCAACAAAATATCCCACCAATGTTTTCAGTCCCGACAATTTCACTTCCAGCCAGGAGGGTGCCACTCGATCCATTTGAACGGTGAGGTCCCAACGACCGATGATAGGACGGCTGTCTTTGACTTGGGCTTGCAAATCAGTAAAGGAGAACAATAAAAGAGCCGCAGTTAACAACAGGGAAGTAAAGTGGCGAAGCATATCGATTTTTTCAGAAAGTTAGCTAATAATCAATATAAATGCAAAGTTTATGTGCCAAACCTAAGACAAAAAGAAAAATGAAATGCGCTGTCTTGATCGGATTAAATTTTTTACATTTACTAGGGTGCTTCGTTATTTCAATTAACCGATTTATATGAAAAGAAATTTATTAGTCTTTGTTTTTGGCTTGGCTCCACTCTTGCTATGGTCTCAAAAAAAGCAGGATTCAATTTGGAAAGAATCCCTTAAAAAGACTGCACTGGAACAAGTTCAACAAAAAGCAAAGAATATTCAGGAGATGGTAGATATGGTATTCAGCTTTGGTGAACTGGGATTTCAGGAATTTGAAACATCAAGATATCTTACAGAAATATTATCTAAAAACGGTTTCGAAATTCAAAAAGAAATTTCCGGCATTCCAACTGCCTGGATCGCCAAATGGGGCTCCGGCAGTCCGGTAATTGCCCTGGGCAGTGATATAGACTGTATTCCCAAAGCATCTCAAAAACCGGGTGTTGCCTTTCGATCTCCCATTGTTGATGGTGCCCCGGGGCATGGTGAAGGTCATAACTCCGGACAAGCAGTGATTATATATGCGGCCATAGCTGTCAAAAAAATCATGGAAGAAAATAAAATTCCGGGCACCCTTGTTATCTGGCCCGGGGTGGCGGAAGAATTGGTAGCAAGCAAAGCATGGTATATACGCGATGGATACTTTAAAAATATTGATGCCTGTATTTTTACCCATGTAAGCAGTGACTTCGCTACCGATTATGGTGACAATGGTGGAAACGGACTGGTAAGTGTGGGCTTCGAATTTGAAGGGGATGCAGCCCATGCAGCAGGTGCACCCTGGAGAGGCAAAAGTGCTTTGGATGCAGTTGAACTGATGAATGTGGGATGGAACTTCAAGCGCGAACACCTCAAACCCACCCAACGCTCACATTATGTTATTCCCGATGGAGGAGATCAACCCAATGTTGTTCCCTCCCAAGCAAGTGTCTGGTATTATTTCAGAGAACGCACTTATGAGGATATCTATAAGAATTTCCAGTCCGGCATAAAAATAGCACAGGGGGCTGCCCTAATGACTGACACGAAAATGTCATACAAAATTTTAGGCACTGCCTGGCCCGGTCATTTCAATAAGCCGATAGCCGAAACCATGTATAAAAATATAGTTCGGGTTGGAATGCCTTCCTGGTCTGAAGAAGATGAAAAATTGGCAACGGCCGTTCAGAAATTACTCGAAGCTCCTGAAAAAGACAACCAGGGTAGGCCCATCAAAGGCATGAGAAAAACAATAGACACTATGAAAGGACCGGTGTCTTTTTCCTGGGGCGGCGGCTCTGATGATATTGCAGATATTTCCTGGAATGTTCCCACGATTGTACTCAGATACCCTGCTAATATCCAGGGCACTAAAGGTCATCATTGGGGTGATGCCATAGCAATGGCAACCCCTATTGCCCATAAGGGCTGTGTAGCCGGCGCCAAAGCAACAGCCCTTACACTTATCGATTTACTTACAACACCGGCAATTTTGACTCAGGCGAAAGATTATTTTACGAATGTGCAGACTAAAAATCAACAATACATACCCTTTATTTCCGCTAAAGATCCTCCTCCGGTTTATCTGAACAAAGAAATAATGGAGAAACACAGGGAGAGGATGAAAGCCTTTTACTATGACCCCTCCAAATACAATACCTATCTGGAACAACTGGGTATAAAATATCCAACATTACCCCAATAGCTATAATCAACCATCAGTAACTACTGTGTCGAAACAGTACTGGAATTCGGCTTCTCCAGTAATTCTTTTTTCACCAGATAGATGTACGGATGATGAAAATGGTGCACAAATATTTGTTTGTCACTATCCGGATACTTAGCGTAATACGCCGCATCCGGTTGCAAGACCACGGTTTGTCCGGTTCTCACGTAATTCGAACTGTGTACAAAAGGCGGCACTTCCAGTCCTTGAAGCTTTACTTCAACCCGCTTGCCTAACATTTTGCCGAGATATTTTTCGAAGTTCTTTTGTGCTTTGCGTGTTGGTTTCTCAATGCGGTTGTATACATAGCGGGCTGCCCACCGGGTAGGTATTTTTTGCTTTCTGATCATATCATCTACCCCGTTAAATGGGTTAACATCGTTCGCATCAGTCACCGTTTGAACCGTTATCGGCAATTCAGGCACCCAATCTGCCGCATTGACCACATTCAT
>JBIIRN010000240.1:0-3376 GCA_044341525.1 Sediminibacterium sp.
GTTTCAATATCCTGACGTACGATTCTTCCATTATCACCGGATCCTTTTACCCGTGAGAGGTCTATGCCCTTATCGGCTGCCATTTTTTTAGCAAGAGGGGAAGCAAAAATTCTTCCGCTGTTATTGCTCACTTCCGTGTTTGCAGAAACAGAATGGGGGGCAGAAGGAGAAACAGCTGCAGATGATGCCGCAGGTGAAGCTGCGGCCGGAGCAGTTCCGGCATTATTGATAGAAGCCAATATAGCGGCTACATCTAAGTTTTCATTTCCAATGATACACAGCAGATCATTCACCCGAATGGTGGCACCAGCCGGCGCTCCCTGGTGCAACAAGATACCATCTTTATAACTCTCCAGTTCCATGGTAGCTTTATCCGTTTCAATGTCTGCCAGCACGTCTCCCTTCTTTACCGCCTCCCCTACTTTTTTATGCCAGGAAGCAATCACCCCTTCTGTCATGGTATCGCTCAATCGGGGCATCAACACCACTTCCTCCCTACTGGCCGGATTTGAAGCTGGCGCTGGAGCAGAGGGGGCAGCAACGGCGGGAGCAGGACTTTCCTTCTTAACCGGAGCAGCGGCACCGGCACTGTGTTGGGCAACGAGCTGGGATACATCTTCCCCATTGGCACCAATAATGGCCAACAGGTCATTCACTTGCAATTTCCCGCCATTAGGGGTACCAATATGTAATAAGGTGCCATTCTGATAGCTCTCCAGTTCCATGGTGGCTTTATCGGTCTCGATTTCCGCCAACAGATCTCCTTTTTTTACCTGATCCCCGATTTTTTTGTGCCAGGAGGCAATTACCCCCTCCGTCATCGTATCGCTCAACCGGGGCATTAAAATCACTTCAGCCATAATACCTAATCGCTTTAAATGAGCCGTGAAATTACGCCAAAATTAAGAACTGCCCCCTATTAACTGAAAAATTAGGACGGACCCTGATAGGGTTTTGTTGAGGAACTGGTTAGTGTTCTGACAGAAGGGTTTAAAAGAACCCCATTTTTATTGTCCCTGCGCCAGGCTATAGCCCTTTTTATCACCCCACTGGTTCAACAATTCGGTGGAACAAATCTTGAAATCCTGCATCAGCCGGCGATATAATTCGAGTACATCTGCCTGGGATACCGTCTCACCATTAACCGACTCAAAACGGCAGGCATACTGATTAACCAGATTCGTAAAAGAAGAACCTGTGGGCCATACCTGCGTTCCCCGATTACTCAGCGTAATCAGCTTGAACAAGTCTCCGGTGTGTTGGAGACATTTCTCCGCGACCAGTGTCGGTTGTAGGTTGCTCTCAATGAACATATCAACCCCCACCACTCTTTCCTGCAGGTGTTCAGAACTTTCGAGCATGGGATTAGCAGCCAATTTGAAATGAGTAGGCGTCGGTGGCTGATCTGCCAATAAGGGGCGGGGCTGGTGCTGGGGTACTTTACCTATATTTCCGATAATGGCCTGGGCAAATTCAGTCGTACTCAGGGGCTTGTCTTGCTTACTCCCGAAATCACCGGTATGTGATCCGCTTTCCAGTGTGTACAACAGGGCATTTTCAAGTATGGCAGCTATTTGCATGAGACCCAGGTGGCGCAACATGGCAAAACCGCTTAGCAAAAGGGCTGTAGGATTCGCAATGTTTTTACCGGCAATATCCGGAGCCGTTCCATGCACTGCCTCGAAAATAGAAATATGATCACCGATATTGGCAGAAGGAGCAAAACCCAATCCACCAATCAATCCGGCACATAAATCACTTACAATGTCTCCCTGTAAATTAGTTAATACAATTACATCAAAGAGATCGGGCCGGCTCACCAGCTTCATACAAAGATCATCTACAATTACATCATCTGCTTTTACATCGGGATATTCTTTGGCGACTTCATTGAAAACATCGAGAAAGAAACCATCGGTGAGCTTCATGATATTGGCCTTGTGGCCGCAGGTAATGCGACGGGCCCCTTTTTTCCTCGCCATCTCAAATGCATAGCGAATCACCTGCATGCTTCCCGGACGGGTAATAAAACGGCGACTCAAAGCCACATCATGGGTAAGCAAATGCTCTACTCCCCCATAGGTGTCTTCGATGTTCTCCCGAACAATTGTAATATCGATTGGAATGCCTGCCTTGCTGAAAACAGTATCAACCCCATGCAGGGTTTGGAAAGTACGCTTGTTGGCATAGGTATTCCAGGTCTTTCGTGCCGTCACATTTACGCTTTTCACCCCTTTCCCCTTGGGGGTTTCCATCGGACCCTTGAACAAAATTCCCAGTGACTCGATGGTTTGTTGTGCCTCCGGAGTCATCCCGTTGCTGAATCCCTTGTCAAAGACCCATTTACCCATATCGACCATCTCGTATTCCAGCGGAACACCCGCTGCCTGAAAAATACTTAAAACGGCATCCATGATTTCCGGACCGATACCGTCGCCTTTGGCAACTGCAACTTTATGCATAGGGGATTAATTGTGGCGCAAATTTAAGCAATGGAACTGCTACACCTCTGTTAAATTGAAGAAATCTGTGAACTCCAGAAGGTATTATCCGTTATAAATAATTACCTACCTTTATGGTAGAATACTCATACGGAGATGGTTTCTAAAATCACAGACGGTATCCAGGTTTCTGTAGAAACATTTTATCAGGAGGATTACAGTGATCCGCTTCGCGGGGAATATCTCTTTGCTTATCAGATTACCATCTTTAACCACAATAACTTCCCTGTTAAATTACTGCGCCGACATTGGTATATTTTTGACAGCAACGGAGAACAAAGAGAAGTAGAAGGGGAAGGTGTTGTAGGCGTGCAACCCCTCTTACAACCCGGTGAGCAATATCAATATGTCAGCTCTTGCAATCTGCGGAGTGACATGGGAAAAATGCAGGGCTCCTATCGCATGATGAATACCGATAACCACCAGTTGTTCGCAGTAAAGATTCCTCCTTTTGAAATGGTGGCGCCCTTCAAGCTCAATTAGTCATCCCTTATTTTCAGGGCTTGTATTTGGCCTGCTGAAAGATTGTCGTTGCAGGCGTTTTCATCAACTGTTCCAGTGTAATTGCCTCATTTTTTTTCATCCACTTTTTCACTATCTGCCAACCACAAAACTGGCCTATATTTCCGGGGGCCTGATCCCCTAAAGCAGGAGTTCCAGGCGAATCGCCCAGATAATCTCTTACCTGTGTCACTTCTCTGGTATATAAAAAATCGTTCTGCACAAAGAAACTCCAGATGCCCTGTTCACTCGCATAGCAAGCCCTCAGTTGCGCGCCGGTATATCCTGTAATGAGTGTATCGGCAACCCCCGGAAGTAACGCCTGCATCAGATAAAGTCGTTTGCCGGCTTCTACCATCTGTTCCACCAATGGT
>JBIIRN010000241.1:0-3335 GCA_044341525.1 Sediminibacterium sp.
CCTGTTGTTTTTGCTGGATAGCCTGCCACTCCATGCTTTGTTTATTCGTATACCAGAAATAAACAAAAAACAAGACCCCCAATAAAATAAACCCAATGACCGTGTTCTTATCTGTATTCATACCGAAGTAGGTTGAGCCGCAAAGTTAGTATTTGGCGGTAAGATGTAAAGGGGAACTTTATTGAAAGCTTATCTACCGTTTCTTAAGGTGAAAATACCCTTTTGGGCGGTCAAAAAGCCCTCAAAAGCTATCTTGCTGCCGAAGGAGCCGGGATTGTCTGACTACCGGCTTTTTGTTCATTATATTTCCGGGCAGCAGCAATAAAGCTCACAAAAAGAGGTGCCGGCCGCTCCACCGTACTCTTTAATTCCGGGTGGTATTGAACCCCAATGAAAAATGGATGGGTAGGTAATTCCATGATTTCAACTAATCCACTCTCAGGATTTACTCCACTGGCCACCATACCTTTTTGTTGAAAATCATCCAGGTAGGTATTATTAAACTCATACCGATGACGATGACGCTCATGAATCAGGGTCTCACCATAAATGCTATGTGCCAGGGTGTGTTCTCTAATTGAACAAGGATAAGAGCCCAAACGCATGGTACCACCCATCATACTGATTTTCTTCTGTTCCTCCATCATATTGATGACGGCATGGTTGGTATCCGGATCCATTTCAGTAGAATGAGCAGAAGTCATGCCCAGCATATTTCTGGCAAATTCAATCACAGCCATCTGCATACCCAGACAGATACCAAAGAAAGGCAATCCGTGGGTTCGTGCATATTCCACTGCGATGATTTTACCCTCAATCCCTCTGTGACCAAAACCGGGGGCAACCAGCAAGCCATCAAAATGGCTGAGCTTTTCTGCTACATTTTCCTTTGTGATGAATTCGCTGTGAACATTGACCACTTGCACTTTCACTTCATTGACAGCACCGGCATGAACAAAGCTTTCCAAAATCGACTTATAGGCATCCTGTAGTTCTATGTATTTCCCAATCAAACCAACCGTTACCTTACTTCTGGGATATTTTAATTTATCAAGGAAGCCGATCCATTTATTTAAATTGGGCTCCTGGTAATCTTTTACCTGTAATTTTTTCAGACAAATGAGGTCTAACTTCTCACGAAGCATCAGCAAGGGCACTTCGTAGATCGTGGAAGCATCCAAAGCTTCAATTACTGCCTCCTGCTTGACATTACAAAACAGTGCTATTTTGCGTTTGATATCATTATTCAATGGTTCTTCTGTTCTACAAACAATGATATCCGGATGCACCCCTGTCTCGGAAAGCATCTTCACACTATGTTGGGTTGGCTTAGTCTTCAGCTCCTTCGCTGCTTTCAGGTAGGGAATCAAGGTAAGATGAACGACCATCACATCTTCCTCAGGTAACTCCCATTGCAATTGACGAACCGCTTCTATAAATGGCAGACTCTCAATGTCACCAACCGTTCCACCGATTTCTGTCAAAATAATATCGTACTGGTCTGATTCTCCCAATAATCGCATTCTCCGCTTGATCTCATCAGTGATGTGGGGAACCACCTGAACTGTCTTTCCCAAAAAATCACCTGCTCTTTCCTTATTAATAACAGTTTGGTAGATTCTCCCGGTAGTTACATTATTGGCCTGGCTGGTATAAATGCCCAGAAAACGCTCATAATGTCCCAGATCCAAATCGGTTTCCGCACCGTCTTCCGTAACGTAACATTCCCCATGCTCATAAGGATTCAGCGTACCGGGGTCAACATTGATGTAGGGATCGAATTTCTGAATTGTCACCCGCAAGCCCCTGGATTGAAGCAATTTGGCCAGTGATGCAGCGATAATTCCTTTACCCAGACTGCTGGTAACACCTCCGGTTACAAAAATGTATTTAGACATAATATGATGTATAAAATAACTGTTTCCTTACTTAACATTTATCAAAAACTTCCACCCAAAACCGGCACAGGGCCTGAAAAAAATACTACACGGGAAGTGAATGGGGTGACCGGAAGAAATGTTCGGTAAGAGAAAATTTCGGAGGTCGTGCAAACCTAAATCAAAAAGCGGAAGCAAAAAAATAAGTAGAGAAAATTCGGCTGTCACCTCCGATAAAGTGTTAATTTACCGTGTACATCTTTTGGCTCCATTCATTGATTTTATTAAATATCCCCACCATGAAGAAGCTTGTCCCGGTTTTTTCCGTTTTTATCCTGTCCATCTTACTGGTAAGTCATCAACCTGCTCATTACAGGTCTCCCCTGCTATCCCCCGATTGTTATGTCAGTTGCTTCTCGGCTGCGGTAACGGAAAACTTTCGAGTGGAAGCCATGTCTCCCGAATTTGCCGCTCTGCATCCGCTTCCCCGCAAGTATCAGGTTATTGATCCAAAGGGAGAGCGAATTCAATTCCAGGCCCCTGATGGCTCTACTGCGTATGGATATCAGATAAAGAGTAAGCGACCCAGTCGTTACTGGATTTTAGTGATTCAGGAATGGTGGGGCATGAATGAAAATATAATACGCGAAGCGGAAGGATTGGCAGAAGAATTGGGCAATGTAAATGTGTTAGCCTTGGATATGTATGATGGGAAAGTTGCTTCTACCCCTGATAGTGCCATGAAACTGGTGCAGGGAGCAACCAGAGACAGATTGGAAAACATAGTGCGCGGTGGCATTGCACATGCCGGAAAAGAGGCGCGGATTTTTACCATCGGCTGGTGTTTTGGTGGCATGTGGAGTTTGCAAAGCAGTCTGCTCGCCTCTGAGCAGGCAGCCGGATGTGTAATGTATTATGGCCGGCCGGAAAACAACCTGGAGAAATTGAAAACGCTCCAATGTGATGTACTGGGTATCTTCGGAAGCAAAGACAGAAGTCCTTCACCAGAGGTAGTCAAGCGATTTGAGGAAGACATGCGTTCAGCCGGAAAAAATCTGAGTCTGCATATGTATGAGGCAGGTCATGGTTTTGCCAATCCCAGTAATCCATCCTATAACAAAGAGGCAACAGCAGATGCTCACTCCAAAGCACTGGCATTTATTAGGGAAAGATTGAAATAAAGGACTAAGACCCGCTTACATATCGTCTTGTATCTTGCGATAACTGGTCACTACTCCCTTGATCAGGGAAGAACTGAAACCAAGGTGTTCCATTTCATTGAGGCCGGCGATGGTGCAACCCTTCGGCGTATTTACTTTATCTATTTCTTGTTCAGGATGTGTTTTCTTTTTTAGTAGTAAATCTGCTGCACCCTTTACAGTCTAAGCAGCAATCAAAGAAGCGGCCGCCACACTAAATCCGATTTCAATATCCGCATGAATGGCTGATACGTCCTAC
>JBIIRN010000242.1:0-3330 GCA_044341525.1 Sediminibacterium sp.
AAAAAAGCCCCTTTGGGGGCTCTGCGGACCGGATGCTGACGCTGCGGTCAGCACCAAAACACCAACGGTTCAGTCAGTAAAAATAAAAAAGCCCCTTTGGGGGCTCTTGCGGACCGGACGGGACTCGAACCCGCGACCTCCGCCGTGACAGGGCGGCATTCTAACCAACTGAACTACCGATCCAAATACATATTATAAAATAATCTATAATATATATTATCTATGGGGTGCAAATATAAGGCGAAAGTCATAGTTGAAACAAATCTTTTCCAAAAAAGGATGATGACGTATTTTTACCGCCTTATCAGATACTATGCCTCAATTTCCTAACAGACAATTCCTCGATTTCGAGCAGCCCATCAAGGAAATATACGAACAGATAGAGGAGACCCGGAAACTGGCTGAAAAAAACGCCAAAGTAGATTATACTTCCAACATCACTCAGCTGGAACAAGAAATCATCCTGAAAAGGAAAGATATCACCGACCAGTTATCCCCCTGGCAAAGGGTGCAACTGAGTCGCCACCCTGACCGCCCTTATACCCTGAAATACATTGAAAAAATGTGCAGTGATTTTCTAGAACTGCATGGAGACAGAAATTTTAAAGATGATAAAGCCATGGTTGGCGGATTCGCTACCCTGGATGGTGAAACAGTGATGATCATTGGCCAACAAAAAGGAATCAATACCAAATCACGTCAGCTAAGAAATTTCGGAATGGCTAATCCGGAAGGTTATAGAAAAGCCCTCCGCCTGATGAAGCTGGCAGAGAAATTCAACAAGCCCATTATTTGTCTCATTGATACGCCCGGAGCATTTCCCGGACTGGAAGCAGAAGAAAGAGGTCAGGGTGAAGCCATCGCCAGAAACATCTACGAGATGATTCGCTTAAAAGTACCTGTAATCATAGCCATCATCGGTGAAGGAGCCAGCGGGGGTGCATTAGGAATAGGAGTAGGTGACCGCGTATTGATGATGGAAAACACCTGGTACACCGTTATCTCTCCCGAAAGTTGCAGCTCTATCTTATGGAGAAGTTGGGATAAAAAAGAAATCGCGGCCGAACAATTAAAACTGACAGCTACAGACATGAAAGGTTTCGGATTAGTTGATGAAATAGTACCTGAACCACTGGGGGGTGCCCATTGGGACTATCAGGAAGCTGCCTCCCATCTCAAAGCATGTATACTTCGCAATCTCAATATGATTCGAGACATAGCTCCGGCTGATAGAGTTCAGCAACGCATAGAAAAATATGGTAAAATGGGCTTTTGGGAAGAAGCAGACAATACCTGATTTTAGTACTTTGTATTGCTCATTAATTGATTCTGCTTAATTTGTCCCATGCAAAAATCTCTCCATCGACAACTGCGCGGTACAGGAGTAGCCATTGTAACTCCTTTCGACGAAAATGAAAAAATTGATTTTCCGGCATTGGGAAATATCCTCGAATTTCTTATCAAAGGCGGCGTTGATTACATTGTCTCTCTGGGAACCACAGGAGAAACTCCGGTTTTGGATAAAGCTGAGAAAAAAGACATCCTCCAATTTACGTATGAAAAAGTAGCCGGTAGAATACCGGTAGTAGCGGGTATCGGAGGTAACTATACCCAAGCAGTCGTTCAGGAAATGGAGCAATTACCCTTGGAACAAGCAACAGCAATATTAAGTGTTTCTCCTGCCTATAACAAACCGTCCCAGGAAGGAATCTATCAACACTACCGATCCATTGCGGAATCAGCTCCGCTTCCCATTCTTCTGTATAATGTACCCGGAAGAACCGGCCGTAACATGACAGCCAGTACTACCCTTAGACTGGCCGAAGTGAAAAATATTGCAGGTATAAAAGAAGCCAGTGGTTCTGTAGAACAATGTACCCTGATTCTAAAAGAAAGACCGGATAACTTTTTAGTGGTCAGCGGTGAGGACGCCCTCACTATGCTATTAATTGCAGGAGGAATGGATGGCGTTATCAGTGTAGCAGCCAATGCATTCCCCAACTCCTTTTCTACGATGGTTAGACTTTCTTTAAAAGGTGAGTTAACAGAAGCCAAGCAGATAAACGATCTTCTATTACCTGTCTATGACCTCTTATTCGTTGAAAATAATCCGGCAGGTGTAAAAGCATTCATGTACTTAGAAAAGCTGCTCTATAATCAACTACGCCTGCCATTGGTTCCCCTCAGTTCATCTGTTTTCACACAGGTGAAGGAATGTTGGGAAATGTTGAAGCGTAAGGGCTATCATTAATAGCCCATGCATCGGGTCGATTTAAGTATACTTTAAAAAACCGGATTTACTATTCTAAACAACTTGCGTGTCTTTGCCCGCGAAATCATTTTTTGATTCGGAAATCAATGATCAGACTGAATAGGTAATAATAGCTTACTATTCTCATCGCAGATTCAATTCTTTTTACCAGACACACCTATTTTCTTTCCTATTAAGAAAACAGAAAATATTTTGTGCTCCTTTCATTTGTTTATCAGAACAAACCGATTAAAAAATGAGTATATTCATTTATATACAGATATTCTCTACCGATTCCCATTCATAAAAGATGGCTTTTGAGTCATGTGAAACCACCATTTTTAACTGAAAAATGTTTAACTTAAAGAATCCTAATAACAAACTATGAGCAATAGAAAGAAATTTTTACAACAATCAGTTCTGCTGGCGGGAGGATTACTTCTATCTGATTTTTCATGGGCAAAAAATTATGCCTTATCCCAAAAAATGAAAATCGACAGAAAAATCAGGTTAGGTGTAATTGGTTTAAACGGTATGGGATGGGCCAATGCACTGACAGCTATCCAAATTCCCGGAGTTACGATTGCCGGGTTATGTGAAGTAGATAACGCGGTGATGGAAAAAAGGTGGCAGGAAATGAAACAAAAAAATATTCCTACGGAAGGGGTCATCCGTTTCAAGGATTACAGATCCCTGCTGGATAACAAGGATATTGACGTAGTAATCATAGGAACTCCCGACCATTGGCATGCCCTTATGATGATTCATGCCTGCCAGGCCGGTAAACATGTTTATGTAGAAAAACCTGCCGGGAATTCAATTGAAGAATGCAGGCGTATGGTGGCAGCCCAACAGCGCTATGGTAAAGTAGTTCAAGTAGGTCAATGGCAAAGAAGTCAACAACATTTTTCTGATGCCATAGCTATGGTACACAGCGGAAAACTGGGAAATATTCGCACAGTAAAAGTCTGGTGTTACCAGGGATGGATGCGCCCTGCGCCCGTCGTTCCCGATTCTGCTGCTCCCCCCGGCGTTGATTATCCACTTTGGCTCGGCCCAGCCCCAACCCTCCCCTTTAA
>JBIIRN010000244.1:0-3299 GCA_044341525.1 Sediminibacterium sp.
CAGAAGACAAAACAAATGAAATAAATCAGGAGGGCACTTCACACCGGTTCTATTATGAACCCGCAGCAGGAAGTAATATAACTGTGTCTGGGCTTGATAATGATGCCAATGGAGTGGCACTTGGCCTTAGCAGTAACTGGGTAAGTGGTGCTGCGGCAACGGGTAAAATTAAGATCACTTTGCGCCATTATGGAGGCAATCCTCCCGGCAAAGCAGCCAATGACCCGGTGAATAGCACCAAATCATCTACTGACCTGGAGGTTGAATTCAATACCAAAATTCAATAAAACCAGAAAAACTGATTGATATAAAATTTGTATTAAAAATGACCCGGACAAAGTGCCGGGTTTTTTTATTGAAAACATCGAAAGAAAATATTCTGCTTGGATATGAAAAAATGAACTTTCTGGCATAAAATATGTTAATATGGTTTGCGGAAGCATTCAATAAAATTTCATTTATAATATGCATAAGGGTTTGATCATATTCTGCTTATTTTTCATTGGTATTTCGCAAGTTGATTTCAATGAGAGCTCACGCCCTGATGAAAACTTTTTCACCTCCTTTCAACCTTCTGCTCAAAAAACATCACTTCCCGAAGAAAATATTCCCGCAGGAACACAAGGAGAACTAGAAGAAGATAGTTCTGATGAGGATGGTATTCCTGCAGATTTTTATCCTTCACAGGAATATTTACCAGCAATTATTATCTATCAGATACACAAACCGATAGCCAGATCACTTTTTCAACCCGACGCATTTACACCCCCTCCACGGCTTATCTGATTGAAACAGGGCGATTGCCTGAATTTCCTCAATACTTAATCAAAACTAATGAAGACATTGATTTATGTCTGCCTGTCATTCATTGTGATGACTGCATGCAGAGAAACACCAACAACCAAGGAAAACAAAAAATACCAGGTTATTCATCCATTGGTAAAAGATACTTCGTATGAAAGGGAGTATGCTGCGACCATCAACTCAATTTTGAATGTTGATATTCGCAATCGAATTAAAGGATTCATCGAAGAAATCTATGTTGATGAAGGGCGAAAAGTTGTAAAGGGGCAGTTATTATTCAGATTAAATAGTGCCGAAATCGAACAACTGGTTAGAAAGGCAGATGTAATGATACAAACCGCAGAAGCTGAATTGAGAGGTGTCGAAATTGAATATGACAACACTAAAAAATTATTCGATAAGAACATAGTGTCTAAATCTGAACTTGACCTTTCAGCAACAAAAGTACAACTCAATAAGGCCAAATTACGATTGGCAAAAGTAGAAAAAGAACAAGCTCAATTGCACCTTACATTTACTGAGATACGAGCACCATTCAGTGGTGTAATCAATCGTATTCCCTTTAAGAAAGGTAGTCTTGTAGATGAAGGCTCTTTACTAACCTCGATTTCTAACAATGAATTTGTTTATGCTTATTTTAATGTGTCTGAAAGTGAGTACCTCGATTATCTCCAAAACAGACAAAAAGCCGATCATGTTCAACTGATCTTGGCGAATAATAGCCTCTACCAGGAATCAGGCATCATTGAAACAACAGAATCTGAAATTGATGCATCAACTGGCAATCTTGCATTCAGAGCAAAATTCCATAACTATAAGAATCTACTGAAACAGGGATCCAGTGGAAAAATTCTTTTACCCGCACACATTAAAAATGCAATCCTTATTCCACAAAAATCAACTTTTGAAATTCAAGGAAATATTTTCCTATATGTAGTAGGAAAAGAAAATAAGGTATCTGTAAAAAAGATTTCCCCGCTTTATCGATTGTCTAACTTTTTCGTTGTAACAGATGGTATTACAAAAAATGATCTCATTATCCTTGAGGGTATACAAAGTTTGAAAGAGGGAGAAAAGATTCAAACTGAGCTTATTTCTATTCCGGACTTTTCTTAATTGAACAATTTAGACACATGAAATTAAATTTTACAGAAAGACCCGTACTCTCAATTGTAATATCGGTCTTTATTGTTCTACTCGGTATGATTGCATTGTTAGGGTTGCCTACCACGCAATTTCCCAACATTGCACCTCCTGAGGTAACAGTTACTACCAAGTATACGGGTGCCAATGCAGAAACCTGTGTAAAAGCAGTTGTAACTACATTAGAAAGAGCCATCAATGGCGTACCGGGAATGTCTTACATGTCTTCAGTATCCGGCAATGATGGCACAAGCGTTATCTCGATCGTTTTTAAGCCCGGAATTGATCCCGATATTGCAGCTGTGAATGTCCAGAACAGGGTTTCAGCCACCATAGACGAGTTACCTCAGGAAGCAGTAAGAGCGGGAGTAATCGTTGAAAAAGTGCAAAACAGCATGTTGCTATATATTAATTTAATTAGTAACGATAGCAATGTTGATGAAAAGTTCTTATACAATTTTGCTGATATCAATGTTTTACCGGAACTAAAAAGAATCGATGGTGTAGGGTTTGCCGATATCATGGGTATGAGAGAGTATTCTATGAGAGTATGGCTTAATCCCGTCAAAATGAACGCCTACCAGGTTTCCAGTCAGGATGTAATTAATGCACTTCAGCAACAGAATATTGAAGCTGCACCCGGGAAAATTGGAGAGAGTTCAGGCAGGGAGTCACAATCTCTTCAATATGTATTAAAATACACAGGTAAATTCAATAATGAAGAACAATATCGAAATATAATTATAAAAAGTACAGAGACGGGCGAAGTTTTGAAGCTGAAAGATATTGCTGAAATCGAAATGGGATCTCAGGAATATGATGTTATATCAAAAGAAAACGGAAAACCTTCGGCCGCCATTTTGCTGAAACAAAGGCCGGGCACCAATGCGCAGGAAGTAATTAGTAACATTAAAAAGAGAATGGATCAATTAAAAAAAGGATTCGCAGCTAATATTGATTATACAGTTAGCTACGATATCTCCCGTTTTCTTGATGCCTCCATTCAGGTAGTACTGAAAACATTGCTGGAAGCATTCTTATTGGTTTCCCTAGTCGTGTTTGTTTTCTTAGGGGATCTAAGATCAACCCTCATTCCTGCTTTGACAGTACCTGTATCTATCATAGGAACCTTTTTATTCATGCAATTGCTGGGGTTCTCGATCAACCTCATAACATTGTTTTCCCTGGTATTGGCCATAGGAATTGTAGTTGACAATGCAATTGTCGTAGTAGAAGCTGTTCACTATAACATGCAACAATATCGCCTTAGTTCAAAGGAAGCAACACTTAGGGCCATGAAAGAGATTTCAGGAGCGATAGTCGGAATTACGCTGGTAATGTCAGCAGTTTTC
>JBIIRN010000245.1:0-3298 GCA_044341525.1 Sediminibacterium sp.
CGTAAAATTATTGATATTGGAAGCACTGACCCTTTTGCCATTGATATCAATCTGCATATTCAGCAAATTGAAACTGCGCAAAAAATTACTGACACGACCTCTTCCATAAAGATCATAAGCACCCGACAATACAACATCCTTCACCTTAAATGGCTCGGGAGAGGAAACCACACCAATCATGCCATTGGCCACCGTTGCGCCATAATAATTGCGGGAATCGATTCCTGCCGCTTTAATTTTCCAGACATCCTGTGAAAAAGATACGTGTATAAAAGACCCCAGTATCACAACTAACAACAAGCGCTTCATAGAATTATTTTTACTCCCTGCAATATATTAAAAATGGCTGTTTTTAAATGATACAGATTGCCGAACGTTTAACCAAGATCCATTTTCCCGGCATTTGCTTTTGTTAAATTTTTTCTGTCCAATACAGCCCAAAAACAAGACAATCAGGTCACAAGTAAGGCGTGAATGTATCTATCGGGAGATAATAAATTAAAATCAGGATTGTCAGCCGTTGGGGTCATTTTGAAGCCGGGAAAAGCAGGAAAATCAGTACTTTGCAAAGTACCGCAACTCCCGTACCAATTGCTACTCCATGAAAAATAACTATGTCTTTATCTGCCTGCTCTTATCGCTGATGAGCTGTGGTAAAGAAGAAAAATTATTCCGTGTAATTGATGGCGACAAAACTGGAATTTCTTTCAATAATTCCGTTACCGAAACCCCCGAAAGAAACATCCTGAATTACGAATACATGTACAATGGGGGTGGTGTGGGCATTGGTGACTTCAACCACGATAGTCTGCCTGATATCTATTTTACAGGGAATCTTGTGGCTAATCAGCTTTACCTTAATAAAGGAAACTTGAAGTTCGAAGACATCACCGAAAAAGCAGGCGTGAACGGTGAGGGTAAATGGTGTAAGGGAGTTAGTATCGTAGACATCAACAACGATGGATGGGATGATATTTATGTTTGCGCCGCCGTGCTTCCGGATTCCAATGCCAGAAAAAATATATTATATGTTAATCAGGGAATAGATCCTGCTTCCGGAATACCAGTGTTCAAAAACCTGGCAGCTGAGTACGGACTGGATGATGCGTCTAACACGCACATGGCTGCTTTTTTTGACTATGACAATGATGGAGACCTGGATGTATACCTGCTGTTAAATGACCTCGATGGCACTTATCCCAATGAATTCAGACCAATACGGAAAGATGGCAGCTGGCCCAATACTGATAAATTACTGGAAAACAACTGGAATGCCGAAAAAGGGCATGCCGTTTTTACGGATGCATCTAAAAAAGCCGGAATCCTCATTGAAGGTCACGGACTAGGCGTAAACATCGTTGATATCAATCAGGATGGCTGGAAAGATATCTATGTGAGCAATGACTATATCTCCAACAATATTCTTTATATCAACAATAAAAATGGCACATTCACTGATCAGTGCGGCAAATACTTCAAGCATACCAGTAAAAATGCCATGGGCAACGATATAGCGGATATCAATAATGATGGACTTGCAGATATAATTGAAATGGATATGATGCCGGCTGATCGCTACCGGCAGAAGATGATGTACAACGATATTAGCTACCAGACCTACCAAAACTTCTCGCGCTTCGAGTACATGCATCAATATGCCCACAACACTTTACAACTCAATCAGGGTTTCGCAAAAAGCGAGAAAGACTCCATGTTAAAACCTGTTTTTGCTGAGATAGCTTACTTCAGTGGTATGGCGCAAACAGATTGGAGCTGGGCACCCTTGCTCACCGATCTGGATAATGACGGCTTTCGTGATTTGATTATTTCCAATGGATTGCCCAAGGACATGTCGGATCTTGACTTTATGGCATACAGAGATAATGCTGTGGCCCGAACTCCTATTCCGGAACTGCTGGCGCAGATGCCCGTGGTAAAAGTCAGCAACTATGTTTATCGCAACAATGGGCAACTCCAGTTTGAGGATAAAACCATTGAATGGGGTCTCAATTTCAATTCTTTCGGGGCGGGAATGGCCAGCGCAGATCTGGATCGGGATGGCGATCTGGATATTATTATTAATAACACCAATGAGGCTGCCAGTCTGCTGGAAAACACCTGCAACGAAAATGAGTTAAAAAACAATTACCTCCAGATCAGCCTGCAAGGTGATAGCAGCAATCGAACGGCACTCGGTGCGATCATTCATCTGTATCAGGGAGAAAGTCACCAGGTATATGAGTTCACGCCTTACCGCGGGTATATGTCGACTATTGAAAACATCGCACATTTTGGATTGGGTAAATCGACAAAAATTGATTCAATATCTGTGATATGGCCCAACCATCAAAGACAAGTAATCCGGAACCCGGCCGCAAATCAAAGACTGCTTATTCAGCAAGCAGATAATCTGACTCCTCATCTGTTTATGGTTCCCGGGGGCAATCAATACTTTTCTGAGGTTACACGCGCTGTCGGACTGGAATATCTAGATAAGCAAGTAGATTTCATTGATTTCAATATACAAAAGCTAATCCCTCATAAGTTAACGCAATATGGTCCTTCGCTGGCGAGCGGCGACCTGAATGGAGATGGATTACATGATGTTATCGTTGGAGGCGGTTCTCCAGATTATGCCTCTGTTTTTATACAGCAGAAAAATGGCCAATTTGTTAGTAAACTCATTTCCACGAGCGAAGAAATAAAATACCAGGATGATGCGGGCTTGTGCCTGTTCGATGCAGATAATGATGGTGACCTTGACCTCTACATAGCCTCCGGTGGTGGTGAGAATGAACCACAATCGAAGGCCTACCTGGATCACTTTTATGAAAATGATGGCAAGGGCAACTTCAGCTGGGTGAATACTGCCCTACCCGACAACCGCGCTACCAAGAGCTGTGTAAAAGCGGCTGACTTTGATGAAGATGGTGATCTCGATTTATTTATCGGAGGGCGCTTCATTCCGGGAAGATATCCGGCTCCTACCAGCAGCTTCCTGCTCCGAAACGACAGTGAAAAGGGAAAGATTCAATTTACCGATGTAACGGCAACCCTGGCGCCGGAACTTCAACAGATAGGTATGGTTACCGATGCGATTTGGTCGGATGCAGACAATGATGGTGTACGCGAACTGCTGATTACAGCAGAATGGGGTGGCATTCAAATTTTAAAGAAGAAAGGGAGCAGCTGGAACTTGCAAAAAACAAGCTTACAAAATGAAACCGGATGGTGGAACAGCATTTCGGCTGCAGATTTAGACAATGACGGTGACATCGATTATGTGACCGGCAACTAT
>JBIIRN010000246.1:0-3278 GCA_044341525.1 Sediminibacterium sp.
TATACTTCTAAAAAATTAAAAAAATTACACTAACGTTAGTTAGTTTACATCCAATTATAATCTTTTCAAAAAAAAAGCCCCTCCGTGGAAACGGAGCGGCTTCTAACGATTGCTTGCCATATGAAAAAAAGTTAAAAGCTGTTAGTGACCGGCAAGCATAGCCACATGGTCAAGCTAAGGCTTTAATTAGTGAGCTTTTACAGCAGAATCAACTTTAGCAGCAGCAGAATCAACTACAGCAGCAGCAGAGTCAACTACAACAGCAGCAGCAGAATCAACAGTTGCAGCAGCAGAATCAACAGTTGCAGCAGCATTATCACCAGAACCACAGGCAGCGAAAGCGCCCAGAACGAAAACGAATAACAGCTTTTTCATTGTTTTTTGTTTTTTTGAATGAATGAATTTTTAATTAATACGCGAAGGTAATAAAAGGTAACCTTTTCAAAGGGGCTTTTTTAAAAAATTTTTTTTAGCCGCTTTGGGGGTTACTTTTACCCCCCCACCCGTATTAAAACTACAGATGTGAGAGGCGACACCAACGAACAGGCGCTACTGAAAGGCCTGGCAACCAATGATTCCAGGGCTATTGAGGCCTTATATAAGGACCATTTTGGTATGGTGCAGTCCTTCATTCTGCAGAACAATGGCTCTTATGATGATGCAAGGGACATTTTTCAGGAAGCAATGATTGTGCTATATGAAAAGGCTCAGAGCGACAATTTTGTCTTAACCTGTCAAATTAAAACCTATGTATATTCCATATGCCGGCGTTTATGGCTTAAACGGCTCCAGCAGCAAGGACGATTTTCCCAATCCGTGGAAAACCTGGAAGAAACTGTTGGCGTTGAAGAGGAAATAGAAGACCATGAGAAGCGAAATGCCGCTTTCGCGATCATGGACAGGGCCCTGGGAAGTCTGGGAGAACCCTGCAAAAGCCTGTTGGAAGGCTACTATATCCAGCAAAAAGATATGCAGCAACTGGCAGAGATATTTGGATATACCAATGCCGATAATGCTAAAAATCAGAAGTATAAGTGCCTGATGCGACTAAAAAAATTATTCTTTACGCAGTATAACATCGGTGAGTAATGCAAATCGAAGACATTCATCTACAGGAAGCAATTGAGCGATATCTGAAAAATGAGATGTCGGAGCAGGAACGTTCCTATTTTGAACAACTGCGCACCAGTACCCCCGAAATCGATCAGATGGTCGTAGAGCATGCCATGTTTCAGCATGAGATGGACTTCTATTCGAACCGTCGCCGTATCAAAACTCAGTTCCACGACACTTACCATAAATTATTACAGCAAGGCATCCTTCAGGATGGCACGGAAAAAACTACCGGTGGGAAAATCATACAATTGTTCCATCGTTACAAGCGGGTAACCGGAATTGCCGCTGCTGTTGGGGGTGCCATTGCGTTGGTGATTAGCGGACTGGTAGTCTATTTATCCCCTGTTAACAATAACCAGCTGGTACAACTCAGTAAGGATATTGAAGTTATTAAGCGGAATCAGCAATACCAGGGCAATCTGATCAATGAAGTAAAGAGCAAGATTCCTGAAAATGCCCGTCTTATCAGTGGTGGTACCGGTTTTATGATTGACACCCGTGGCTATCTGCTCACGAATGCCCACGTGTTGAAAGGAACCGGCGCCGTTGTAATCAATGGCAAAGGACAGGAATACAATGCCAATATTCTTCATATTGACCAAAATCGTGACCTGGCCATCTTGAAAATTGATGATCCCGAATTTGAACCGCTTCGTTCCCTACCCTACGGCATCCGAAAATCCAGAACCGAACTGGGAGAAGAAATTTTCACATTGGGTTATCCCCGCAACGATATTGTTTATGGGGAAGGTTACCTGAGTTCCCGCAGCGGTTTCAACAGCGATACCCTTACCTATCAATTACAAATCAGTGCGAATCCCGGCAACTCCGGCGGACCTGTCTTCAACCGCCAAGGGGAGATCATCGGTGTGTTGAGCACTAGGCAGGCCCAGGCGGAAGGTGCAGCATTCGCGGTAAAATCAGCCTATATTTATTCGATGCTAATGGATGCAAGAAAAGCGGGTACAGAAGGTATGGAAAACATTAAAATCAATTCCCGTTCCTCTATCCGTGGTATGGATAGAAAAGACCAGATCGTTCGAATAGAGAACTGTGTATTCTTTGTAAAAGCCTACCAGAAATAATTCAGCTGAATTTAGTTTCTTATTTTCCTAAACCGGTGCCGGCAACCTGATTGTCTATTCTCCCCAAAGGTTCTCCGGATATTCTTTTTCTTCTACTAAGCGGCGGATATTCCTTTGTACTTCAGGGGCATCTTCCTGGTAAGTAACCCCAAACCAGCGGGCATCCGTAGGTATTACCCGAACCACCCCTTTCTTTTCTTCAATGAATGAACGGGTGGCAGAGGGGAGATAATATTCAGACTTCAATTCTTTCCCATGTGCTGACAGAAATGATTTAAATCCTGCCTCACAGAAATCAACGAATCCTGGGGCATAACAAAAGAAATTCATACTGACCGTACTATCTTCCGGCAGGGGATGTTCCTGATCACCTTCCAGGTATACGATCACCCCATTGTTATTCCTGGTGATACTGGTTCTTTCCTGAATATCAGTTAACAGACCCTCCGAATTTACTGAACATACCCCCCTGCTCACCGTTCCATTTTCACTCAGGGTATTACTGAGTCCGTAACCAATAATACAAAGCGTCTGCTCATTACATTCCCGGGTTAGGAATGCATGTGCTTTTACAAATGCATCCTTGCCATAAAAGTCATCTGCATTAATGATAGCGAAGGGTTCATTCAGGCGACCTTTACAGCAAAGCAAGGCGTGAGCGGTTCCCCAGGGTTTGGTTCTTCCTTCAGGAAGGGGCGTATCTCCCATAAAATAATGAAGATCCTGAAACACATAATCTGTAGCAATCTTGCCTTGTAACTTTGGCTCAATCATCGCTTGGAATGCCTCGGCAAAATCTTCCCGAATAATAAAAACTGCTTTGCCAAATCCGGCACGGATGGCATCATAAATAGAATATTCGAGAATGGTTTCTCCGGAGGGACCGAAAGACTGTGTTTGCTTCCTGCTGCCGTAGCGGCTGGCCATTCCGGCCGCCAAAATTACCAAAGTGGGTTGCATGCTGTATTTTTATGCCGTCACAATAGGGCACGAAACTACATATTATCAGAGTACCCTCCAACTGCCTGATTTTAAACTATGATCAACTTTTCACCCCGTATACAATACTTACCTTCT
>JBIIRN010000247.1:0-3276 GCA_044341525.1 Sediminibacterium sp.
AACAGGCCATCGCCGATGCCAGTTATGCATTGGAAAAAAGCAAGCTCTTACCCAATTTATCTCTCAATTATAGCAATACTACTATTCGGGGAATTGGTGCAGATGATAAATTTTATGATGGTTCTACCAGGTTCGGTGCTGTTCAACTGGGAGTAGGAATTCCGGTATTTAGGAAGGGACAAAAAAATATGATCGATGCTACCCGATTTTCCAAACAAATAGCTGAACAGTCGTATGATGCCGAACTCCAGGTTTTTAAAAATCAATATGAATCAGCTTATCGTCAATACCTGCAGCACAGCCGTTCTCTCCGCTACTATGAAGGAGAAGGATTACCCAATGCTCAACTCATTATACAAACAGCAGGTAAACAATTGATGGCAGGTCAGATCAATTACCTCCAATGGGTTCAACTTGTCAACCAGAGCATAGAAACACAAAATCAATACCTGGAAACGCAGCATGCCAACAATGTTTCAATCATACAGCTTAATTATCTGCTGGCTCAATAATTATCAAAACTAGTACCATGAACAAGAATATATACCGTCCCTTTATCATAGCAGTTTCTGTATCCGTACTTTGGTCTTGTAACGAAAAAAAATCCGATGTAGCCGCTGAAGAAGCCTTACCGGATGAAAATTTAGTGCAAATGACTGCACCCCAGTATGCGAAAGCTCAGCTTGTAATGGGCAAATTAACCACACGCCCCATGTCTGCTGTGATTCGGGTAAAGGGGAAAGTAGATGTGCCGCCACAAAAAATGTTAAGCGTCAGTGTTCCCATGGGCGGTTATCTGCAATCAACCCGACTCTTACCCGGAATGCGCGTCGAAAAAGGGGATGTGCTGGCAGTAGTCACCGGAGAACAATATATACAGCTTCAGCAGGATTATCTTGTTGCCAAAGAAAAATTGAACCTTCTGGAACTGGATTATAAACGCCAACTTGAATTAGCCCAATCTCAATCTGTCAGCCAGAAAACTCTGCAACAAGTAACTGCAGAATACAATGCTCAACAAGTACAGGTGCAGTCCCTCTTTCAAAAGCTCAAATGGGTAGGCATTTCACCGGAATCACTTTCCAAAGACAATATCAGTGCAGCTATTTCCATTCGATCCTCTCTTTCGGGTTACGTTACTTCCGTGAATGTGAATATTGGAAAATACCTGAACCCCTCTGATGTGTTGTTCGAGATTATGAGTACCGACGACATCCACCTGGCTATGACGGTCTTTGAAAAAGACATCGCATCCCTGCGCATCGGTCAGGAAGTAATTGCCTACACCAATGAACAGCCACAGGTAAAACACCGTTGTAAAATTTTGTTGATCGGCAAAGAAATCTCTGCTGAGAGAAGTGTGGAAGTTCACTGTCATTTTATGAAAGAATCCATACCCCTGTTACCCGGAACATATATGAATGCTGAGGTGAAAGTCAATAATCCCTCCGCCCTGGTATTGCCGGAAGAAGCTATCGTTCAGTATGCCAATCGCCGCTATGTGTTTGTTCAAACTGATTCCCTTAGTTTCAGTATGCGGGAAGTTCAAACCGGGATCTCTGAAAATGGCTTTGCGGTAGTATCGGGTAAAGGACTTACCCCCGAGAACCAGGTGGTAATGAAAGGTAGTTACACTTTACTGATGATGTTGAAGAATAAGCAGGAAGATTAATCCCCTGAAAAGAGAGTATCAACGGAGATATCCTAAGATTTTCAACATACTTTGGGCTGTTTGTTCGCGTGCATAGAGCCAATCAGTCAGCTTCCCATTCTTATCGTATTCGACAATTACGTGTTTGGGAGAAGGAATCAGACAGTGTTTGATTCCTCCGTAGCCACTGATTTGGTCCTGATAGGCACCCGTATGGAAAAAACCTATATAAAGCGGGTCTTTATTTTCCGGATCATCCGCATTTGTTGATTTAAGTTTGGGTAGAAATACCTCGTTGATGTGCTCTTCCGAATCATAATAATCATGGCTGTCGCAGGTTATACCACCCAATACCACCCGTTGGTATTCATTGTCCCATTTATTAATCGGTAACATCAGAAACTTTTCTCCGATTCCCCAGGTATCCGGTAAGGTGGTGATAAATGAAGAATCAATCATGTACCAACACTCCCGGTCGTTCTGAATTTTTTGACCTGTCACGCTGTAAATATGTGCCATGCTTTCTCCTACCGTGAAACTGCCAAATTCTGTATAAATATTTGGCATTTTTACTTTGGCCTTCTTGCAGGCCTTTTTGATGTTGCTCACAATCTCATTAATCATGAACTGATAATCGTATTCAAAACCCAGGGAATGTTTGATGGGAAAACCTCCCCCGATATTGATGGAATCGAGTTCAGGACAGATTTTCTTCAGTTGGCAATACAGGTTGATGATCTTGTTGAGTTCAGACCAGTAATAGATATCGTCCTTGATGCCTTTGTTGAGGAAGATATGCAGCATCTTCAGCTGAAATTTTTCTTCGTACCCCTCGATCTCATCCACATAAAATTCCAGAATGTCTTTGGCACGGATGCCCAGGCGCGAGGTATAAAACGGGAAATTGGGTTCTTCTTCGGCAGCTACCCGAATGCCCAGATTAAAGGGTTGGCGAACTGCTTTTTTGTAAGCAATCAACTCCTCTTTGTTGTCCAGCACCGGAATTACGTTTTTAAATCCTGAATTGATCAGTTTGGCAATGCGGGAAGTATAATTTTTCTGTTTATAACCGTTGCAAATGATATAAGTTTCTTTGTTGATTTTCCTACGTTGATAGAGGCGGTTGATGATTTCTAGATCGTAAGCAAAGGAAGTCTCCAGATGAATATTGTGTTTCAGGGCTTCTTCCACAATAAAGGAAAAGTGAGAACTCTTGGTACAGTAACAATAGAAGTATTCTCCCTCATACTTGTGCTTGCGCATCGCATCTTTGAACAATTTCTTTGCCTTGTTAATCTGCATCCCAATCTTAGGCAGGTAGGTCAGCTTGAGTGGAGTTCCATACTTATCAATCAGGGCTTTTAAATCGAGTCCATTATACTCCAAATATCCATCATCGCCTCTGTCAAAACCCTCCTGGGGAAAATGAAATGTTTGCTTGACAAGCGAGGTGTAGCTGTTGTTCATTGGCTGAGGTTTATGCCGGTTTAATTGGTGGTAACAAAAATAAATTTTTGATTGGTTATTGGGGTAAAAAAAATCCGCCGGAGGCGGATTTTGAATGATTTATTTCAATGAGCGTGAGTTATTTTACGGATGCGATCAGTGCCTTGAAGCTTTCCGGC
>JBIIRN010000307.1:0-3263 GCA_044341525.1 Sediminibacterium sp.
GTTGATTGGTAGTACGGATGGTGCCGGATTTACTAAGATTTTAAACGAAGTAGATGGTCCTGTACATCCGTTGCTAAATGGCGTAACCTGTATGTTACTTTGTATGGGTATATTGGTCGAATTGGAAGTGGTAAAGGAAGGTATGCTGTTTGTACCAGTAATAGCTGTTAGTCCTATATTCGAATTGGTTTGCACCCAATTGTAAATAGTATTATTCACAGGTGAACCAGTAAAAAATATTCCTTGTGTCAAAGTTCCACCGCAATAGATTTGGTCATTTACTGGTGTTACAATAGGGGAGGGCTTGACTGTTATATTCATATCAAAGGGTACACCACGGCAGCTATTGGATAAAGGAGTTACAGTTATCAAACTCGTGATAGGCAAATTCGAAGGGTTGGTAGCAGTAAAGGCAGGTATATTTCCTATTCCACTGGCTGCTAATCCAATAACTGTATTATCGTTGGTCCATTCGTAAACGGTTCCTGCCATGATAGAACCGGTAAAGTTCATGCTATTAATTATTTGGCTGGCACACAATACCTGACTGGGTAAAGGACTAACTGTCGGAATCGGATTGACTGTTATACTGAATGATACCGGATCACCCGAGCATCCATTGGAGAAAGGAATTACAGTAACTATAGAAGTTACAGGAATATTATAACTACTGGTAGCAGTAAAGCTGGTGATGTTTCCGCTTCCGCCTGCGGCCAACCCTATTCCGGTAAAGCTATTGGTCCAATTAAAGACCGTATTGGGTATGGCTGATCCACTGAATATAATAGGGGCGGTATTATTATTGGCACATAAGACCTGCGGGTTGATTGCATCAACAACGGGTGTCGGCTTGACAAGAATATTAAATGAAACCGGACTTCCCGAGCAGGTATTAGAAAATGGGGTTACAGTTATCTGAGAAGAAATCGGAATGGTCGCATTGTTATTTGGAGTAAAGGGAATTATATTACCCGCTCCTACGGAGGGTAATCCGATAGATGCATTGTTGTTTGTCCAGTTAAATACCGTTCCGGCAATGGGTGAACCCGTAAATATGATGGGATCAGTCAGTCTGTTTCCACATACAACCAAGTCATTTACCGGATCTAGTCTGGGGATTGGATCTACTGTAATCCTGAAAGTTATCGGTTCTCCGGAACATCCATTGGTGAATGGCGTTACAATGAATTGACTCGAAATTCTGGTATTCGATAAATTGGTGCAGGTGAAAGCAGGTATGGTTCCTGTTCCATTCAGCGCTCCCAGTCCGATAGCAGGATTATTATGCGTCCACTGATAAATTGAATTAGGTATAGTAGAACCTACAAAATTTATAGGTGAACTAATGGCTTGGGTACAGAAAACTCTATCTGGTACACCACTTACACTGGGTGTAGGTTTTACCGTTATACTAAACTGAATGGGTAATCCATAACAGGTATTTGAAAAAGGTGTCACCGAAATAGCAGCTGTAATAGTGGTATTAAAATTATTGGCTGCCGTAAATGCTGAAATGTTACCACTTCCTGAAGCCGGTAACCCAATGGAAGTATTGGTGTTAGTCCAATTATAAATTGTACCACTTAATGGAGATCCGGAAAAAATAACCGGTCCCGTGGTTTGATTACCACAAACCACGATATCTGGTTGAGTGTAAACGGCGGGTATTGGATTGACAGTAATGGAGAAGGTAACAGGTGTCCCGTAGCATGTATTCGAATAACCTCTTACCATAAACATGCTGGTAATGGGAATATTAGACATGTTAGCAGCCGTAAAGGAATTAATATTACCAGTACCTGAAATTGCAGGTAATCCAATTGCTGAATTGGTTTGTGTCCATCTATATTCAGTTCCAAATACGGTTGACCCTGAAAATAAAATTGGAGTTGTAAGAATATTCGTACATAGTTCCTGATCACTTATTGGGTCAACTTGTGGAGAAGGTTTTACAAGAATCGAGAACGATCTCGAAACGCCATAGCAAGTATTAGATAGGGGGGTAACTACAAATTGTGCAACAACCGGTATATTATTAAAGTTACTGATGGTGAAGGCAGAAATAGTACCCGTACCTGTAGCCGGAAGTCCGATATTCGTATTGTTATTGGTCCATTGATAGAGTGTACCTGCTAAAGGTGATCCGGAAAATACAATGGGGCCTGTTAAGGTATTACCACAAACTTCAAGACTGCTAATTGGATCAACTACCGGTATCGGATTGACAGTAATAACAATGGTAAAGGGAGCCCCCGAACAAGCGTTCGAGAAGGGGATTACTGTGATGTTGGTAGATAATGGTCCATTAGAAGAATTGGTAGCTGTGAAGGAAGGTATATTCCCTGTTCCAGTTATTGAGGCCAAACCTACAGCCGGATTGCTGTTGGTCCAACTATAAACGGTATTTGGAATGGTGGAACCTGTTAAAATGATAGGTTGGGTAGCTAAGTTGGTACATAATTCCTGCATCGCAACAGGTAAAACTGTCGGACTGGGCTGAATCTGTATAGAGAAGCTCGTTGGAGTACCTGAACAACTATTGGAAACAGGTGTAACTGTTATTATTCCGGTAATAGGAATATTATTAAGATTGGTAGCACTGAATGCAGGAATGGAACCACTTCCACTGATGGGTAAACCAATGTCTACATTGCTGTTTGTCCAGTTAAATTGAGTACTTGGAACGATTACATTTCCATTCGCTGTAGTTCCGACAAAGTTGATGGGGGATATGGTTTGAGTTCCGCAAATAACTTTATCAGCTATAGATGCCACAGAAGGTATTGGATTTACCCTTATGCTAAATAACATGGGTGTTCCTGAGCAACCATTGGTAAATGGAACTACGGTTACCAATGAACTGATAGGAATATTAGACAAATTAGTACTGGTGAACGATGAGATAGACGCAGTTCCGTTCAATGCATTAATGCCCGTTCCTAAATTAGTATTGGTCCAGTTATAAACTGTTCCTGACAGTGCTGATCCTGTAAATACAAGCGAAGGGATAACTGTACCTCTGCAAACAGCTTGATTATTTAATTGATCTACAGAAGGAGTCGGGCGAATGATAATACTAAACTGCGTTCCTACTCCATAGCAGCTATTGGTAACAGGTACAACTGAAATATTGGCTGATATAGGTGTAAGGAAATTGTTAGCAGTAGTAAATGAATTTATATTTCCTGTTCCGGAAGCCGGTAGGCCAATGAAAGGATTGCTATTGGTCCATTCAAATTGAGTGCCCGCAATAGTAAAATCCG
>JBIIRN010000248.1:0-3233 GCA_044341525.1 Sediminibacterium sp.
GAGAAGAGGGTACAGAATTGTACCCAAATTTTTGTTCGGCAAACCGAGTGATGTAGTGGCAGCCAGGTTGGCATTTTTACCCACTAAGTTGAAATTTTTCCTATCAGAATTATCTGTCAAAATCTTTTCCGGATCAAATAAAAACTACGGACTGCAAGAACCACAACATGCAATCACGGGAACACACCCCACCGTTAACGAGGAACTTTTATATAAAGTAAGGCACGGCAAAGTCTTCCCCAAAGTAGATATAGATCACTTTGAAGGCAAGCATGTTCACTTCAAGGATGGTATTGTGGAGGAATTTGATACCATCATCGCATGTACTGGTTATATTTTAGCACATCCCTTTTTCCGTAAAGACTTCTTAAATTATAGTGAAGGAGATGTGCCACTTTATTTAAAAATGCTGCATGAAAAATATGAAAATCTTTTTTTCGTGGGGATGTTCCAGCCGCTCGGTTGCATTTGGCCGGGAGCTGAATTGCAAAGTAAGATAGCCGCGAGGGCAATTAAGGGACTTTGGCAAAGACCCAAAAACATCGCAGCACTATGCCAAAGAGAAGTCACCCACCCCCATTTGCAACAAATCAAAACACCTCGGCATACGATTACGGTGGATTTCCATCTATTTATAAAGCAATTAAAGAAACACCTTCCATCTAATTACGTCAGCAAATTCCCCATGTAATGAAAGAAACGATTGTTTTTGTTCATGGCATGTGTCACGGCTCCTGGTGCTGGAAGGAAAAATTTATCCCTTATTTTGAACAGCTGGGATATAATTGTATTTCATTCAATCTTCCCGGGCACGAAACCGAAGGGAGTGTAAGACGCATTTCATACTCGCTTAGTGACTATGTACAAACACTTCACAACCAAGTTGAAAAATTAGATAAACCTCCCATTATTATTGGACATTCCATGGGTGGAATGATTCTACAACATTATCTAAAGACTGGAACTTGTAAAAAGGCAGTATTAATGTCATCAGTACCTCCATCAGGTGCACTAATAGCTAGTCTTCGTGTGATACTTCGATATCCGGGTGTGATTCCATATTTACTTCTTAGAAATCTGCTGGGTGCCTTTAAAAAATATCCTCATTTAATGTTCAATAAGGCTATACTTACATCACGATATGCGCACCGAATGTGTGCTGAATCATTTAGAGCATATATAGGTTTGTTTATCCCTATCTCACACACATCGTCTATACCCATATTGGTAGTAGGTGGTTCAAAAGATGGACTCATCACCGTTCGTGAATTTGAAAGTACCGCAAATCACTATAATGCAAAACTTACAATTATAGAAGGCGGGTCGCATGACCTGATGCTAGATGAAGATTATGAAAAATCAGCACTAGCAATAGAAAAGTGGATTTAATTTGTCTATTTGTACTGCCAGACATTTTGGATTTCAAAGTAGTTCTTACCCCAGCCCACTCAGCGAACGATAGTATTCCCTCATATGCTACCCTCATTGATTTCGAACATAGTTCAGCAGTATCTGGAAAGCCTGGTATGAAAATAATGGGCATAATTATGCTAAAGAAAAAATGAAATGCACAGGGTTCATCCACGGAGTTTTGTCACAGGATCAAGTTCCCGACTCTAAATGGTGAAATTCAAATTTTTTATGTCTGAATCACCCCCACATTGTATCGTTCTGTAATAGGGGCATGATTGGCAGCTTCTATGCCCATGCTCACTATTTTACGTGTTTCGGCAGGATCTATTACACCATCAACCCACAGCCTAGCTGCTGCGTAGTATGGACTTAGCTGTTCATTATACTGTTTCAAAATTTTATCCAGTAGTTCTTTTTTTTCATCCTCCCCCAAAGCAGTTCCTTTTGCTTTTAGGGTTGATTCCTGTATTTGCAATAAGGTATTACCCGCCGCAGCACCCCCCATCACGGCTATTTGAGCCGTAGGCCAAGCGTAGATAAATCGCGGGTCATAAGCTTTACCGCACATGGCATAGTTCCCGGCCCCATAACTATTACCAATAATAAAAGTAAACTTCGGCACGACGGAATTAGCCATTGCATTTACCATTTTCGCCCCGTCTTTTATTATTCCACCTTGTTCTGATTTACTTCCCACCATAAAGCCCGTGACATCCTGAAAAAATACTAAAGGAATTTTCTGTTGATTACAATTCATTACAAATCGAGCTGTTTTATCGGCAGAATCACTGTAAATAACACCTCCCATTTGTAACTCTGTTTTGCCGCCGGGCTTTTTTGCTTTAACAATTTCTCTTTGATTAGCAATAATTCCCACAGCCCATCCCTCTATCCGTGCCAGGCCACAGATAATACTCTTTCCATAGTCTTTTTTATATTCTTCAAAGCTGCCATCATCAATTATCGTATCCAGTATTGAATACATGTTATATGGTTTTGTTCTATCTAATGGCAATATATTATATACATCCTCCGGACTTAATTTGGGTGATACAGGTTCTTTTCTATCAAAACCAGTTAATGCATGATGACCAATTTTATCCATTACATTCTTTATTGCATCTAAACATGCTTGGTCATTCGGATATTTGTTGTCGGTAACTCCCGATATTTCAGAATGGGTAGAGGCTCCCCCTAATGTCTCAGCATCCACAATTTCGCCAATGGAAGATTTTACCAAATAAGAGCCTGCTAAATAAACGGAGCCGGTTCCTTCCACTATAAAGGCATAGTCAGACATAATTGGCAAATAAGCACCACCGGCAACACAACTTCCCATGATGGCAGCCAATTGAGGGATTCCCATTGAAGACATTCGGGCATTATTCCTGAATATCCGTCCGAAATGTTCTTTGTCAGGAAAAATTTCATCCTGCATAGGCAAATAAACTCCGGCTGAATCAACTAAGTAAATGATTGGAAGTCTGTTTTCCATTGCAATTTCCTGCGCCCGAAGATTTTTCTTACCTGAAATGGGAAACCATGCCCCTGCTTTTACAGTCGCATCGTTAGAAACTATGATACAAAGTCTGCCTTTGACATATCCCAAAACGCAAACAACTCCTCCATTTGGACAACCCCCTTCGGCTTCATAAAGTCCATCTCCAGCGAATTTTCCTATTTCAATATATTCTGTTTTTGGATCCAGCAGATAAAAGATGCGTTCCCAGGCTGTCAGTTTTCCTTTTTCTTTGTGTTTTGTAGTTTTTTCAGCACCGCCTCCCAATTTCAGGATTTAGGCTTTGTTACGTAAAATTTCT
>JBIIRN010000249.1:0-3217 GCA_044341525.1 Sediminibacterium sp.
TGATTTTTTCTCTTCAGCTGATTGTTTCCCGGTATTGCGTTTCTTTTTCAAAAGCTCGGGATTGGGAAAGTATTGAACAAAAACACTTCTAATCGCCTTATCGAGCAAGTGTAATGCTACCTGATAAGATCCCTCCAATTCCCCTTCATATAACAGCTCAATTTTTCCGGTGATGGAGGGGATAATACCCGACAAATCACTGATCCACACCTGGGTGTCGGATTGATGATGTATGATTGCCCGGCGTTCCGCCGTACTGATTAGGTTTTCATAAGCGGCAATGGTCAATCGTGCACTCACCCCGCTCTTTTTGTCGACATATTCATGGGCACGGGCCTCAAAAGAAACCTGCTCTACCAATCGCTTCAGCAGATCACTGATGCTGACCCGCTTTTGCTGTTCGGGAAGCAATTCTGCCTCCTGCTCAGTAATAGCCAGCGACACTTCGATGGAACGAGGATAATGGGTGAGTATCTGACTCTCTATACGATCTTTCAGGGGAGTAACAATGCTGCCCCTGTTTGTATAATCTTCCGGATTCGCTGTGAAAACAAAAAGGATATCCAGCGGCATTCTGATATTGAAACCCCTGATCTGAACATCTCCTTCCTGCAAAATATTAAAAAGGGCTACTTGAATTCGCGCCTGCAGATCGGGTAATTCATTGATAACAAAAATACCACGGTTGCTGCGGGGAATAATGCCGTAATGGATAACCTTTTCATCAGCGAAACTCAACTTCATATTAGCCGCTTTGATGGGATCAATGTCTCCAATCAAATCAGCTACACTAACATCAGGAGTAGCCAATTTTTCACCATATCTTTCACTGCGATGCATCCACTGAACAGGAGTATCATCGCCCATTTCCGCAATCAGGTCTTTGGCAAAGCGACTGAGAGGTTCCAGGGGATCATCCTTGATCTCACTACCCGCAACTACCGGAATAAATTCATCCAACAGATGCACCATCTGTCTGGCCATCCGGGTCTTGGCCTGGCCCCGCAAACCAAGGTATAAAATGTTGTGGCGGCTTAATATAGCCCTTTCTGTATCCGGTATTACCGTGTCTTCATAACCCAGTATTCCGGGAAACGGATCTTGCTTATCTTTCAGTAGCGCAATCAGATTATCACGTAACTCCTGTTTCACCGATTTACGCTGATAACCGGCTGCCTTGAGTTGACCCAATGTTTTTATCTGGAGATGATTCATACTTTCTTCTGATTAATTTATCTATTATTCAATACACTGTTTTCCGTTTACCACTTTCAAAATCCCTGAAAATAAATGAGCCGAGTTTATCGAGGGTGGCAAAAAAAGCTTTACCCTGATTGGTTTCTGTGAATTCCTGTACAAAAGATTGCAGATAAGGATCGGATGCAATCATGAACGTTGTTATGGGAATTTTTAATTTTTTGCATTGTGCAGCCAGGTTGATACAACGATTCACCACTTTTCTGTCTAAACCAAAACTGTTTTTATAATACTTACCGCCGATTTTCAAACAGGTAGGTTTCCCATCGGTTATCATGAAGATTTGCTTGTTATTATTTTTCCTTCTACGCAGTATATCCATCGCCAGTTCCAGTCCGGCCACTGTATTGGTATGATAAGGCCCCACCTGCAAATAAGGCAAATCTTTAATCTCAATGCTCCAGGCATCATTTCCAAAAACAACAATATCGAGGGTATCTTTCGGATATCGGGTAGTGATCAGTTCACTAAGAGCCATAGCCACTTTTTTGGCGGGTGTGATTCGATCTTCCCCATACAAAATCATTGAATGGGAAATATCAATCATGAGCACGGTGGATGTCTGGGTAGCAAAATCCTGCTCCCGGATTTGCAGATCATCTTCAGACAGAGAAAAAGAATCGATACCATGGTTAATCTGTGCCTGGCGAATACTGTCGGTGAAGTCTATCTGGTAAAGGGCATCACCAAACTGAAAGGGCCGCCGATCGGCATTGGGTTCATCTCCCTGCCCATTCTTCCGCGTCAGGTGCTGACCCGGTTGAGATTTCTTTAATTTCCCAAAGATTTCTTCTAGACTTTTCTTTCTAATGGTCTGTTCAGACTTACCGGTAATTTTAAAATCGCCTGTTACTGGATTTTCATCAAGATATCCGTTTTTTTTCAGGTCTTCGATAAAATCCCCCATACCATATTGGTCGTTGGTCAGCCGATATTGCCTATCGAGCTCATTTAACCAGCTCAATGCCTCACTTGCATCCCCATTGGTATAAGTTAATAGTTGCATGAAAATGTCGAGCAACTTTTCAAAAGTGGTCTTACCACTTCCTGAGGGAGTATATTTAAAAAATTGAACTGATGACATAAAAGGAGAATACTGCAAAGATACAACAATCCATTCCCGGGGCTGGTTCAAAAAAAAGCAGCACACCGGAGTGTACTGCTTAAAATGTATTTCAAAAAGAAATTTTATTGGGCCGGACTGTCCACCGGGCGCATGGCCTTACCCGGAATCAGAATCCGGTTGGTGGTATCAGGTGCCTCTAATTGATTCAGCCGGCTCAGCAAGTCTTCAGCCATATAAATTTCCTGTTCCATGAATTCCCGTTTATTGCCTTTCAGCGTTTCATAATACTGCATTTGCTGCTGAAGGTCTTTTTTAACGGCGGCACTCACTTTTTTGGCAAGTGCGGAGTCGCCTGCCTGCAGGCAGGCTTGCATGAATAGCAGAGAATTTCGATTGTGCATGTTAAAGCGATTGGCCAAACCATAGGGGAAATTGGCTTCATTCAGCATTTTATCAGCTTTTTGAACGGCTTTCCTGGCTTCCTCTACTCTACCTTCAGCAGCCAGACTCAATGCCAGTTCAGCGTAGGCAGTTCTCAAAGCTCCCAGGTGACGTCTGTTTTCTTCATCAAAGTAAACTCCTGCTTTATCGGCATTACCGAAAACAAACTTATTCATCATCCTATCCTGTGCCCAGTTGGTGTTGAATTCACTTCCCCTCACCGGAACCAACCGATACGTCAAGCCATCCCTTCTAATATAAGCATCTAGCCCTAAATCGGTACCCGGATTGGTAAAGTAGATGGGACGTTTCCATTTATTGGCAGCAATGATGTTCAACAAGGCAAGGTCATTTTTCGCCAATCCATTCTTAGGAATTTCAAAACGAATTTCACTGAGAACACTGTCACGATCATTCACGGTACCATTCTTTTTTACCAGGTCAACATCAACG
>JBIIRN010000042.1:0-11554 GCA_044341525.1 Sediminibacterium sp.
TAGGCATGTGCTTTTTGATACAGATTATCATGGCAAAGCCTGACATGGGGCAGGTTGTAACGGGATTTGTTCCCACTAATCTCACCGGTGAATCACTGTTTATTGCTATTGGTATCATTGGTGCAACTGTCATGCCACATAATCTCTACCTCCATTCAGCCCTTGTACAGACCCGTAAAATAAGCAATGACCGGGAAGGCATCCGCCGGGCTATTAAATACAATGTGATCGATAGCGCCGTAGCATTAAATGCTGCTTTTTTGGTGAATGCAGCCATTCTCATTCTTGCTGCCAGTTTGTTCTTCGCCAATGGTCATACGGATGTTGCTCAGATCCAGGATGCCCATCGATTACTCGAACCGATGCTGGGCAATCAATGGGCTCCGATTTTATTTGCGGTTGCATTGATTGCGGCTGGACAAAGCTCGACCATTACCGGTACGCTGGCCGGGCAAATAGTAATGGAAGGTTACCTTCATTTAAGAATTAATCCCTGGTTACGAAGACTTATTACACGTTTATTAGCCATTGTGCCTGCTCTCCTGGTTATATTAATTTATGGGGAGAGCAAAGTCGACGATCTACTGGTTATCAGTCAGATCATTTTGAGTCTTCAACTGGGTTTCGCAGTGATTCCACTGATTCATTTCGTAAGTGATCGTACCACCATGGGAGAGTTTGTTATTTCGTCCAGAATCAAAATACTTTCGTGGTTGGTAGCATCGGTGCTCGTATTTCTAAATGGGCGTCTTGTTATAGAACAATTGACAACCTTTTATTCATCCGATGTTGCAACTATTTGGAAATACCTGATGCTGCTCCCGATTGGTTGGATTATCTGGTTGTTTCTGGTAATGACTTTTCTGCCATTGCTCAAAAAACGCAAGGCCAGAAAAAAAGCTTCCTTGCATGGCGACCCCACACTTATCACCAATTGGAATCCCATTCAAAAAAAATGTATTGCAATCGCTTTGGATTTTACTGCGGCAGATCGATTACTGATCGAAAATGCAGTTGCCCAGCTGACTGACAAGACTCAACTTGTATTGATACACGTTGTTGAAAGTGCTTCTGCCGGATATTTTGGTGCATCCAGTGATGATGAAGAAACAAGGGCTGATTTGCTGCGTCTGAAAAATTACCAGTCCCAATTAACAGATAAAGGCTTGCTGGTCGATATCGCATTAGGATATGGAAACAGAGTAAAGGAAATCGTTCGTCTCACTAAAAAATGCGAGGCGGATTTACTAGTCATGGGTGGACACCGCCATTCAGGTATCATGGATTATCTTTTCGGAGAAACCATTGAAGGCGTTCGTCATGCACTTACTATTCCGGTTCTGGTGGTCAATGTTCAATAGTTGTAAATGAATTATTACATTTGCATCTGTTTAACATATCCATAATCAAATTTTATATGTCGGAAAAAATTAAAGTGTCTAATCCTGTTGTTGAATTGGATGGAGATGAGATGACCCGGATCATTTGGAAATTCATCAAAGAAAAACTCATTCTTCCCTATTTAGATATTGACATTAAATACTACGATCTGGGCATTGAATACCGCGATCAAACGAATGACCAGGTTACAATTGATGCAGCTAATGCCATTAAACAATATGGTGTAGGAATAAAATGTGCAACTATTACGCCCGATGAACAAAGGGTAGAAGAATTCAAGCTCAAACAAATGTGGAAGAGTCCGAATGGTACTATTCGCAACATTCTGGATGGTACTGTATTCAGAGAGCCCATTGTTTGTCAGAATGTACCCAGGTTGGTACCTAACTGGACTGCCCCCATCTGCATTGGAAGACATGCTTTTGGGGATCAGTATCGGGCTACTGATTTTGTTACCAAGGGGAAGGGAAAACTGACCATCCGATTTGAAGGAGAAGATGGTCAAGTGATAGAACATGAGGTCTATCAATTCAAAGGAGACGGAGTTGCGCTCGCCATGTACAATACTGATGAAAGCATCAGGGGATTTGCCAGGAGTTGTTTCAACACTGCCTTATCAAAAAAATGGCCACTGTATTTATCTACTAAGAATACCATTCTTAAAAAATATGATGGCAGGTTCAAAGATATTTTTGAGTCAATTTATCAGGAGGAATTTAAAACAGCATTTGAGGCTGCAGGCATTACCTATGAACATCGTTTGATTGATGACATGGTGGCCAGTGCCTTAAAATGGAACGGAAACTTTGTTTGGGCTTGTAAGAATTACGATGGAGACGTTCAAAGCGATACAGTAGCTCAGGGTTTTGGTTCTTTGGGGTTGATGACTTCAACGCTGATTACACCGGATGGGATGGTAATGGAAGCGGAAGCAGCCCATGGAACAGTTACCCGTCATTACAGAGATCATCAGAAGGGTAAACCCACCTCTACCAATCCGATTGCTTCCATTTTTGCATGGACACGCGGATTGGAATTCAGGGGAAAATTAGATAATAATCAGGCCTTGATTCATTTCAGTCGCACTCTTGAACAGGTTTGCGTTGAAACGGTAGAGAGTGGCAAAATGACCAAAGACCTGGCAGTCTGCATTCATGGTAATTCTGTTCAACACGGAGATCATTATCTCTATACCGAAGAATTTCTGGAAGTATTAGACCGGAATTTACGGGCGAAGCTTGCAAAGTGAGTCAACTAACCCTCGTCAGTGTAGAAATCAGATAGTCTTATATTATCTGCCCTTTTATTTCTGAGTCAATGCCTCCTGCAGAACATGCCCCACATTCCCACTGGGAGCTTGCAACTTGAGTAAAGCGGCAACCGTAGGTGCGATATCGGTCATATATACCATCCGCTGACTACTGCCTTTCTTAATGCCCCAGCCATACCAAAGCAGTGGAATATGGGTATCATATTGAAAGGGCGAGCCATGCGTAGTACCTGTGTTGCCCCCAATAAAATAGCCGGGTTTAGGTATAAAAATCACATCCCCGCTTCTTGAGGGATGAAATCCATTGGCATACATTTCCCGAATAGATGCAGGAAGGGGAGTAATTAAAATATCGTCGCTGGCAAATGCATGGGTGATATTTTCCTCCTTCATGAGGTATTGCACGATGAAGTTTTTAATTTCCATCACATCTGCCTTAGAGGTATCCATCCGTTTGCGGCTGAGATATACCTGCTCATTCATGATAGAAGCAATTGCGTTGTCAATTCCAAAACGTTGCTTAATCTGTAGATTCATGTCCTTCATCATACCCGACATATCGAGCAATCCCCCGGGGATTCGATTTTCTTTTAAAAATCCGGGAACATGTGCCACAGCATGATCGGCGGTTAAAAAGACGGTGTAGGATTTTGAACCCAGCCGCTCATCGAGAAATTGAAAAAACTTACCCAATTCCTGATCCAGCCGTACGTAATCATCGACATTTTCCCAGGAATTAGGTCCAAAAGAATGTCCTATATAATCGGGAGAAGAAAAGCTTACTGCCAGAAAATCGGTTGCTGCTCCCTGACCCAATTTCTCTGCAATCACCGCAGCTTTAGCCAACTCAGCAGTCAAGGTATTACCCCAGGGGGTACTGGAAATTTTAGAATAATCTTTTCCAACAAATTTGCTAAGATCATAGGGGAATCCCACCGCTTCCTTGCCAAATGGTTTGCTCTCATAAGGTTTATCATCTGCCGTAGCATAGGTGGCATAAGTGGCTGTTGGAAGAGCAGGTTTCCAACCCAGGCCATATAGTGAATCCGGTAATTTGCGGTTATTAAAATTCTGCACCCAACGCGGCAATTCATTCATATAATAGGTGCTACTGATAAAATTACCGGTTTTTGCTTCGTACCAGTAAGCGGCATTGGCTGAATGTCCGGCAGGTAAAATAGCTCCCCTGTCTTTTATGGCTATACCGATTACTTTACTGGCAAAATTGTTGGAAAGTCTGAGTTCATCACAAACGGTAGTGGTGAGCATATTTTTCGGACTCATCTGACCGTCTTCTTCTGTGCGGCTTCCTACACCCTTAACTGATTTGTCTTCACTGCAATACATGCCTTTGTTGAGTCGGTTTTCCCACCAGTTGTTACCCACGATCCCATGTAGAGCGGGCAAACTACCGGTATAAACACAGGTATGACCGCAGGCGGTAACGGTCGGGGTATAGGGTACCTGGGTATTATCAAATGAAAATCCTTCCCCCAGCATGCGTCGGAACCCCCCATTCGGCTGAAAAAGCTGATAGTAGCGAGTCAGGTAATCCCATCGCATCTGATCTACCACAATTCCAACAACGAGTTTTGGTTGGGTAATACTGAGATTTTCCTTCACCGGCTTCTGAGCCAGCGTGAGGGTCGAGATTGATACCAGTGCGATAATAAAGCAGGATTTCATAATTCCTTTTTTTGGGTGAATCAGGGGCAATTTACGGCAACAATCGGAGAATCGGGGCAGTTCAAAATTATGCAGATACAGGTACCCATGAAAGGTCATAATTTCTTAATTTTGCAACATTATTAGTCCAATCAATCAATAATAGTATGGGAGATATTTTTGAAAAATTATTAAAAAATGCCGGTCCGATCGGACAACACCGCAAGCGGGCGCATGGCTATTTTGCATTCCCCAAGTTAGAAGGGCCTATTTCTAGCCGTATGATGTTCCGTGGTAAGGAAATGGTGGTATGGAGTCTGAATAATTATTTAGGTCTGGCCAATCACCCTGAAATCAGGAAAACAGACGCAGAAGCTGCATCGCAATTCGGATTAGCCTATCCGATGGGTGCTCGAATGATGAGTGGCAATAGCAATTATCATGAGCAACTCGAAAGTGAACTGGCTGCATTTGAAGGAAAAGAAGATGCCATTCTCATGAACTTCGGATACCAGGGCATCATGAGTGCCATTGATGCCATCTGCGGTCGCCATGATGTAATTGTTTACGATGCTGAATCACATGCTTGTATTATCGATGGATTGCGACTGCATCCCGGTCACCGTTATGTGTTTAAGCACAATGACATGGATGACTTGGTGAAGCAACTGGAGAGAGCCAACCAACTGATACAAAAACAAAATACCGGCGGAATATTGGTAATAACGGAAGGTGTTTTCGGAATGGCAGGTGATCAGGGTAAACTAAAAGAAATTGTTGAACTCAAGAAGCAATTTGAATTTCGCTTGCTGGTAGATGATGCCCATGGTTTTGGAACACTGGGTAAAACCGGAGCCGGTGCGGGAGAGGAGCAAGGTTGTCAGGATGGTATCGACCTGTATTTCTCAACTTTCGCCAAATCCATGGCGTCTATTGGTGCTTTTTTGGCCGGTGACCGCGACATCATTGATTTTATTCGCTACAATATCCGCTCTCAGATCTTCGCGAAGAGCTTACCCATGCCAATAGTAATTGGTAACCTCAAGCGCCTTGAATTACTGAAAACCCAACCTCAATTAAAGGCAAAACTCTGGGAAAATGCCCTGAGACTACAAAAAGGCTTAAAAGAAAGAGGTTTTGACATTGGAAAGACCAATACCATGGTTACTCCGGTGTATATGAAGGGAGGGGTAGAGGAAGCTACCGCCATGGTAACGGATCTGCGCGAGAACTATCATATTTTCTGCTCTATCGTAGTATATCCGGTTATACCCAAAGGACATATCATCTATCGTTTAATTCCCACTGCAACGCATACGGAGCAAGATATAGAAGATACGCTTCGTGCTTTCAGTGAAACCAAGGCTAAACTGGACGCAGGTGCCTATAAGGTAGAAATGATTCCAGATATGGCTGAAGTAAAATAATATATAAAGTGTATAACAATTTGATTATCTGATATATACTAAAAATAAAAAAGCCCTTCTTTCGGAGGGCTTTTTTATTGGAAGAACAAGTTATTAGAAAGAATTAGAGACCCTTCATCAGATCTGTGGCCATTCTTACATAATCGTCATTTTTTGCCTCGGTAGCGAGTTCCACACATTTCTGAGCGCTGGCTTTGGCTGATGCCTTGTCACCCAAATCTTTCTGTATGCGGGCCTGCTGCAAGAACAGCCAGAAAGCTTTTGGATTAGCTTCAGTTGCCTTGCTGATATTACTCAATGCCTTATTCAGGTCTTTGTCCCACTCATAATAAAAATTAGCTGCAGCTGAATAGGAGGAAGGATTCACCGGGGAGGCTGAAAGGGCCTTCTCAACAGAAGCACGAATTCGATCGCGAAGATTTACACTCATGGGAATAGATACCATCGTATTTCCCCACATTAATTGTAAATCGCAGCTTTCTGCCAAAACGTTAGCCACCTGAATGGTGAAAGTTTCTACAGATGTGCCTGTTTTACCGGGTTTTACGGTAAAGCGATGCACGTCTTCACTGGTCTTGTAACCATCCAGTCCACTATTAGTGATTCCCTTATTGATGATAATCTCCCAATAATCTTTCCCGGGAATGGTATACAAAACATATAATCCACTGTCAATCATCTTTCCACCCATCATCACCTGATCGGTAAAACGAAGCTTAGTAGCAGAGTTGGCACCGGTTCTCCACATAGCACCCTGAGGAACAAAATCTCCTTTTTCCTTGAAAGGCACCCTACCTTTTAAGCTTGGACGAGAATAGTTGATTTCAATTTGGCCTAATCCAAAATCCTGGATGATTCGCTGGGTCGGACTAGGTTGTGGCATACGAATCTGAGCCGTTGCTGACAGCGTAATGAACGCTGCGAGCGCTAAACATAATTTTTTCATTTGTACGATTGTTTTGACAAAACTAAACAACTCTGAGCAAATCAGGACCGATAAGATGGGTGATATTTTTGCAGGGTCTGTCGGAGAAAATCGCGATTCAGGTGGGTGTAAATTTCAGTGGTAGTAATGCTTTCATGCCCGAGCATTTCCTGCACAGCCCGCAAGTCGGCTCCCCCCTCTACCAAATGGGTGGCAAACGAATGGCGAAAAGTGTGGGGGGAAATGTTTTTATGAATACCTGCCTGCGATGCCATGGCTTTAATCATATAAAATATCATCACCCGGCTCAACTGTCTTCCATTTCTATTTAGAAAAATAAAATCTTCCTGTCCGTTTTGAATTCGCTGGTGCTGTCGAATGTGTTGCAGGTATTGATCAATTAATTTCATGGCGCTGCTGCCAATGGGAACCAATCTTTCCTTGTTACCCTTGCCAATGACTCGAATAAAACCCTCTTTTGGATAGTAGCCGGAACAGGTTAGATTCACCAATTCACTTACCCGCAAACCACAGCTATACAAGGTTTCCAGAATCGCTTTGTTGCGAATACCTTCCGGCTTACTCAAATCAGGGGTAGCCAATAACTGATCTATTTCTCCGATGCTGAGCGTATCCGGTAATTTCCGCGGAGTTTTTGGCGCTTCCAATAGGGTAGTCGGATCATTGCTGATTAATTGTTCTGCCAGACAATATGTAAAAAAACCCCTAACGCCTGAAATAATTCGTGCCTGGGAAGCTGCAGACATGCCAATTTCGTTCAACCACCGGATGAAGGATTGAAGTTGGTTCAATTGCAGATCACCCGGAGCCGGAGCATCTCCGGAAAGATTGAGATACCTTGCCAGCAATTCAACATCGTGTAAATAGGCAGCCACTGAATGGTCACTCAGTGACTTTTCCAATTGCAGCCAGGCCTTAAATCCTTTCAGGTAGGTTATCCACATAAACTATTGCTATTAGTTAAACGTATACCGCCGCGTTATATTATTTTGGAATATCTCAAACCCTTACCGATATTGCAGTCCCTCTAAAAATCAGGTAATCATTCAGTATCATGCAGGTCAATCTTAGGTCTTTCAAACAAAAAGTACGCCATCATGGAGCAGCCATGAAAAAATTCTTAGGGAGGGTTGAAAAGAACCCACCCCGAGGTCTCGACCGATTAGCAGAAAAATTGGATGCAGAAGTATGGAAGGAAGTGAATTGTTTGAGTTGTGCCAATTGCTGCAAGTCAATGACGCCCACTTTTACGGCTACTGATATCAAGCGCATTTCAGCACACCTGGGAATGTCACCGGCCACTTTCAAGGAAAAATACCTGGAATATGACAAGAAAGATAAGGATTGGATGAATAAGCTGCAGCCTTGTCAGTTCCTGGATACCAAAACCCATTTCTGCAGTATTTATGAGGTGCGTCCGGCAGATTGTGCCGGTTTTCCTCACCTGAAGAAAAAGAAGATGACTGATTATATTCATGTACATCAGCAAAATATTTCCTACTGTCCCGCGACCTTTAAGATGGTTGAGAAAATGATGGAAAATCTCTAACCGATTAGAAATAGACATCTTCAATCAGAAAAAATTCCCTGATCCGTTCTCCGTTGAGTGAGATAGCCACTACATCAAATTGAATGTACTTCCATTCCGGATGGAGTTCCTGATAAGCTTCAGCGGCGTTTTTAAGACTCTTCATTTTATCCCTGGTTATACTCTCTTCCGGATATCCAAACTTCTGATTGGTTCTTGTTTTTACCTCAATGAAATGAAGCCGACCGTTTAATGAAGCGATCATGTCAACTTCCCAGTGACTGAATTGCCAATTTCTTTCCAGTATGTTAAATCCGCGTTCCTCCAGTGCTTTGGCTGCTAATTCCTCGCCCTTGTTTCCCGTATCTTTGTTGTAAGGCATTTTTAGACGAATGTAGCCATGGAGGAAAAAGGGTAACACCGTATATTTTCCTGTAATTAATACTGAAATATGCAAAACATTTTTCCATTACAAGGTACCTTGATGCATTATGACTGGGGCGGGAAAGATTTTATTCCGAAACTCTTACATCTTTCTAATACTTCACATCAACCCTTTGCTGAATACTGGTTGGGGGCTCATCCGAAATCTTCCGCTCAAATCATAAAGGGAGCTGATAGACCGACACTCAAAGATGCTATTCAGGCAGATTCGGTTCATTTCCTGGGAAAGAATCTTCACGAACGAGGAGAGGGACTTCCCTTCTTACTCAAGGTTTTAGACGTAGCATCCATATTATCTATACAGGTGCATCCTACCAAAGAGCAAGCCATCATGGGATTTGACATGGAAGAAGCAGCCGGTATTCCTCTGGATGCAAGTTTTAGAAATTATAAGGATAGAAATCATAAACCGGAGATGTTGGTAGCACTCAGTGAATTCTGGTTGCTGCATGGTTTTCAAACGAATGAGCAAATTCTTCGCCAATTGGAAGATGTTCCTGAGTTCAACCGGCTTATTGGACTTTATGTAAAAGACGGACTTTCAGCTGTTTATCGGTTAGTGATGGAAATGTCTGATGAAGATGCCTATCACTGGCTGCTTCCGCTGGTAAAAAGAGAACTGAGAAAAAAACGGGAAGGTCAATTAAATCGATCGGAACCCGGTTGGTGGGTGACCCGCTTGTTTAATCAGGAAGAAAATATTCAAAAAATCGATAAGGCCTTATTTTCTATTTATATCATGAATATTGTCTGCCTCCAACCCATGGAATCCTTGTTCCAGGGGGCCGGTCAGCCGCATGCTTATATGGAAGGCCAATGTGTGGAACTCATGAGTAACAGTGACAATGTACTCAGGGCCGGTCTCACCAATAAGCACATTGACGTACCTGAGCTCATTCGCCTTACCCGATTTGAACCCACACTTCCACAAATTATCAGAGGTAGTAAAGAACAGTCTTATGAATCTATCTATCGTGCACCTGTAGAAGATTTTTCCATAGCAACTCTGTCATTGGTACCAGGATCTATTTACCAACACACAGCCACCTCCCCGGAAATCTTATTGATAATAGCCGGTTCCGTTTGCTTAGATGGACAACAAAATTACAAGTCAGGTGATGCCTTGTATGTTTGTCCTGAAACCACCTATGAATTGACCGCTACCGAAAATGCTACCTTGTTTAGGGCATTTGTACCCTAATTCCCTGCTTTTTCGACAATTATTGGCTACTAGCACTTTTTGAATTAATTTTGTTTACTATTTTAATAATCCCTATGCGTTTAAATAAAACAATGATGGCTGCATTCCTGCTGATGCTGATTGCAGCAACTGTGTATCGTGTAATTCCAGGAAGACCTTATGGTTTTGCTCCACAGTGGGCCATCGCACTCTTTAGCGGTGCATTGTTTGTTAACCGCAAAGGGTGGGCATTCGTTTTCCCTATTGCTTCTCTGCTCATCTCTGATTTTATTTATCAGTTCCTTTATTGGCAGGGTTTAAGCGAAATCAAGGGTTTTTATTCCGGACAATGGTTCAATTATTTACTATTTAGTTCTGTTACAATTGTTGGATTTTTTATTCGTTTTAGCAAACCTGCCAGTATGCTGATTGCATCCGTTGCAGGACCCTCTTTGTTTTTCTTCATCAGTAATACTTCTGTTTGGCTGGGAGGGGGTGGTTATCACCATGCCAAAACCTTCAATGGCTGGTTACAAACTATGATAGATGGTATTCCTTTCTATCAAAATAGTTTAATCAGTACTGCCGTATTCTCTTCCATCTTATTTGGAGCTTTTTATCTTTTCTCTTCCCGCCAGGGTGTAGAGAGCTGATAAAGAATTGATAGTCCGGAATATTATTACTTACCCGAATTTCCCTGTTCTTCCTCGTATACCTGATCAACCAGTAAGTGTTTGCCGTCTGCTGCTAATGTAGCAAGTTCATCACACCGATTATTCAATGGGTTATCTGCATGCCCTTTCACCCAGTGAAAGTGAATTTGATGGTGTTGTGCCAGCGAGTGATATTGTAACCAAAGATCCTTGTTCTTTTTGCCGCCCTTAAAATCAGTGGCCATCCATTTTTTCAGCCAACCCTTTTGCACAGTATCGACGATATACCGACTATCCGTATAAATATGAATAGTCAGGCCGGTTCTGTTCAGGCATTCCATCGCTTTAATTACTGCCAGTAATTCCATCCGGTTATTGGTAGTAAGCCGGTACCCGGCAGATAATTCCTTTCTGACTTCCCCCCAGATAAGAATAATGCCATATCCGCCCCGACCGGGATTACCTCTGGATGCGCCATCTGTGTATATCAGGAGACGGGGATTGATTGACATAAATGAATCGAATAAAGTACGCTGCTTACAAATATAGGGCTTCATAGGAAACGACATATTCATTAGCCATTTGAGGAATAATTTGTAAATTGGAGCATGACCTATGATTATATCATCATCGGAGCGGGTTCTGCAGGTTGTGTTCTGGCCAATCGGTTATCGGCTAATCCGAATAATTCTGTCTTACTGGTAGAAGCAGGTAAAAAAGATAATTTTCCGCTGATTGCTATTCCGGGTGGTTATCCCATGTTGAACAGAACATCGGTTGATTGGGGTTTTCAAACAGTACCTCAAACCAGAGTTGATAACCGCCAAATTTATTTACCCAGGGGAAAAGCCTGGGGAGGAAGCAGTTCAACCAATGCCATGGCTTATGTGAGAGGAAATAAAGCCGATTACGATGAATGGGCTTCCCTGGGTAATCAGGGTTGGTCTTATGAAGAAGTATTACCTTATTTTATCCGTTCTGAGCACAATGAACAGTACGGAGGAACCTATCACGGACAAAAAGGGGTACTAAATGTAACT
>JBIIRN010000252.1:0-3205 GCA_044341525.1 Sediminibacterium sp.
AAAAGCCATTCTGATTAATATTTTCGGAGGAATCGTACGGTGCGACCGGGTTGCTTCCGGTGTGATCGAGGCTTATAAGAAAATGGGAAATATCAATATCCCCATCATTGTTCGTTTACAGGGCACCAATGCGGTTGAAGCCAAAAAACTGATTGATGAGAGTGGCCTGAAAGTGCAGTCCGCCATTGAACTCAGTGAAGCCGCTGATTTGGTAAAAAAGGCGGTCGCCTAAGCGTTAATAGACCGGAGACATGCCCCCTATTGGTTGGTAAGATTGTCCATTCTTTTTACTTCCGTTATAGAGCTAAAGCTATAGGTAAGTCCGGTTGCCAGTTCCAGACAGGCAATGCGTTTTCGGCGTTTCTTCAATTTCTGAAAAACCCTTCCATTTTCCATCTGAAAATATTCGCCTTCGTTAAGTTCTTCCACCAATACAAAACCCAAACGCTGGTTGGGATTATAACTTCTAAGTACCCGCAATAATTCTGTCTCCCCACTGGCAGTGGCTGCCGGATTTTTAATAGAAGCCTGTAATGCTTTTTCAATATCAGGAGGAAAGATTGACTGTGAAACAAATTGAATAAGCAGGCGACTATATTCCCGTTTCCATTCCAATCCGTGAGATTCCACGCGGGGTCCATTCTTTTCAAAAGTGAGCAGATGGGCAAGTTCATGCAGAAGAGTGATCAGGAATTCATACTTATTGAGGTTACCATTCACTGTAATCCGATGATTGGAATTGGCAGCCGGGTGGCGATAGTCACCCAGCACAGACTTTCTCTTTCGGGTGATAGTCAAGTGTACTTTATACTGATGAAGAAGGGAGGCCACCTGCTCAAAACTATGTTCGGGAAGAAAGGCAGCCAGTGCCTGCAGGGGATGTTCAGCAGCGGGCATTATTTTTCTGATTTCATGCGCAATGAAATACGGGTCTCAATGGAGGAATAGATAATATAGCACCCCATTGATATCAGAACGGCGAAAACACTTCGATTTTTACCTGCAGCAATGAGATAGATTAAAACCAGCGCTGCTAAAAAAAATAATTTAACCATGGTTGCCCCAATAATACCCCGCATAACTGCCTGGGGATTCGATTTTCGGAGATTTTCTCGTTGAAAATAGATATTCAGGCAGCTGGTAATTAATAAGATCAAATTAGCCACCTGAATAACCATGGGTTGAATATTTTTTGCCAGGAGCCATTGGGTACTCAATCCGGTCAGTGTTGCAATGACCAGTGCTGCAATAATCAGGGGTTGCAATAGGCTAAACAGATTTTTTTTCATGGAGTTGAATTAATCAATCGAAGCTTCCTGCGTAGGAACATCCAGTTGGGTGGTATCCAATATGACCGTTCCTGATCCGGAGAGGGCCTTCTTTACCCCATCGAGGTATTGATCACGATAGCGGATGGCTCTTTCCAGGGAATCAGTTCTTAATTTAAGGACCTGCAGGGCTGTTCGACTCTCACGGGTACCATACCCCGGTATATAATATTTCAGAGGGGTAAATGCAATCAAGGCAATGGTGAGACCGACCAGCAATACAAAAGCGGTACTAAGTCCGATATATACACTGAGTCTGGACAGCCGAAAGGTGACTACCTCTTCGTAGGTATCATCATTCAGCACGACCAACCGGTAGTTATTCCGGAGTCGATTAAGAGAGTTATTGAATTCGTTATTGGCCATTTGATAAAAACTGGTTAAAGGTACGAAGATGAATGCTTTTTCGTGACCCTAATGGAAGAAATAAACGTATTTTTAAGCACGGCTATGTGGTCAAATTCAATTTATTGTCTTTCAAGGCTGACGACGGGATTCTGCCGAATTTTAGGTGCTTCCCTGTTCATTTGTTTGCCCTTACTTTCAACTGCCCAGCCCAATACTACCATTGAAATTCCGAAGCCGGAAAAATTTGAGAGCAGAATGCTGGGCTCGGAACGGACCGGTGAAAAAAAATTTACTTTCCCCCGCAGGGTATATAACAATACTGTTAGTAGGTTCAATTATCATTTCAATGCCAGGCAACTCGTGCTGGACATTGAAGAGAGAGCTGCTGCCATTCAACCGGATGATTATACCCGGCTACTTTCCTTCTACCCCTTTCAACTCAGTGAAACAGCCGGAGATCCCTTGCTAGATAGTGTTATCTATAAATGTACAGCGGGGATATTGCTCCATGATCTGCGCAGTGACTGGGTAGATAAACTCTATCTCTTAATGGGTCGGGCCTATTTGCTGCAGCAGCACTATGATTCCGCTGCAGTGGTCTTTCAATATATCAACTATGCTTTTGCCCCAAAAGACGATGGATAGCAAAAATTGGTGGAAAAAAATAACGAGTAGTCCCCCCAGCAGAAATGAAGCTTTACTTTGGCAGGCACGGAACTACATTGAACAGGAGAATTATGTCGAAGCAGCTACTCTGTTGGAACTTCTTCGAAAAGACCCCCAATTTCCGTCCCGTTTGCAGCCCATGTTGCACGAAGTAGCTGCCTATGTTGCCTACCAACAGGGTATATGGGAGCAGGCTGGCAAAGAACTGGCTCAATCCCTGCAATTAGATGCATCCCGTTCAGATTTCGATAGAACTGCCTACCTCTGTGCCCAACTTTTCGCTTTAGCCAAACAAAACACGGAAGCACTGAACTGGTTCAATAGAGCCATCAAAGAAACCCATGATCCATTGCTGGAAATTTATGCCCGGCTGGAAGTTGCTGAACTGGCAGCCAGTGTTCAGAACAATGCCCTGCAACAGAACCTGGAAGAGTTATTAAAGATGGCGAAGCGTGACAAATATGAAAGTAACCTGGATATCATTTATTACGCAGCAGCTCAATTACAGATAAAACAAAAAAACTGGCCCGGAGCCATAGAATTACTTCAAAAAAGCATTTCCGCATCGAATCAGAATGAAAAGCAAAAGGACAAAAGCCTATTGTTACTGGCAGATGTACTCTATCAGCGGAAAAATTATGGCAAGGCACTGGCCTGTTATGACAGCATTCGTTCTCCCCTACCCGACCCTGTTGATGCCCGACGGGTAGCTGAGAGAAAACCCGCTTTAAAAATCATAGCAGCCAACCAAGAAATTATTCAAAGAGAAGACAGTCTTCAATTGTTGGCAACCCTATCCACTGAAGAAAGAGCCCTGGCTGTAAGAAAAGTGTGGAGACAAATTAGAAAAGAGCGAGGACTGA
>JBIIRN010000251.1:0-3205 GCA_044341525.1 Sediminibacterium sp.
CGCCCTGGAAGTTGCTACCATTCAGCAAAAGAATGAATTGAAAGATCTGATGCAGCAAAACCCGGCCGATAAAGTGGCACGCGTTCTGGATATATTCCGCGCCTGCGGGGTTGAAGCCTGGGCCGGTGAACTGAAAGAAAAATACCGCCAGCTATCTTTGCAGCACCTCGACTCGATTGCCGTACTCTCTTCTCGCAAACAACCCCTTCTTGAGTTGGCGCAGTATCTGTTACAAAGGGAACACTGAGACAGATTATTAATAATTGATTAACTTCCCATTTCACATTGTTGCTTTTCGGGTCATAAAAGTTTTCAAGCTATGTTTTCAAATCTGCTGCGTAAAAAATCAATACAAAAAATGCAGGCTGATGCGGCCGCCGGTTTTTCTGATGCCCATGGACCTTCCTTAAAAAAGGAACTGGGTGTTCGTGACCTGACCTTTATGGGTATTGCTGCCGTGATTGGTGCCGGTATTTTTTCCACCATTGGCTCCGCATCTTACAGCGGAGGACCCGGTATTGTCTTCTTATTTTTAATCACAGCTGTCACTTGTGGCTTCAGCGCCCTCTGCTATGCCGAGTTTGCCAGTAGAGTTCCTGTAGCAGGCAGTGCCTATACTTATGCCTATGTTTCATTTGGCGAACTCATTGCCTGGATCATCGGTTGGGCACTGATTCTGGAATATGCCATTGGTAACATTGTAGTTGCAATCAGTTGGAGTGGTTACTTCAATAACCTGCTGGAAGGATTTAATATTCACCTGCCCTCCTGGCTGGCTACCAATGCTTCGGCCGCACGAGAAGGGTTTGAAGAAGCAACAAAAGCACTCGCAGCAGGTACGCCATTGGAAACCCTCAATAAAAAAGCACGCATGGGGTACGATGCCATTAACAGCGCACCGGTTATTGGTGGATGGAAATGCATTTTGAATTTGCCTGCTTTTATAATCGTCGCACTAATTACTATGCTTGCGTACCTGGGTATTCAGGAAAGTAAAAAAGGCACCAATGCAATGGTGATTTTTAAGATTGCCGTTATCTTATTGGTAATTGTCGTTGGTTTTTTCTATGTAGACACCCGCAACTGGGATCCCTTTTTTCCACACGGATTGACCGGTGTTTTATCGGGCGTGTCTTCTGTATTCTTCGCTTATATTGGATTTGATGCCATTTCAACCACAGCGGAAGAATGTAAAAATCCTCAGCGTGACCTACCACGCGGTATGGTCTATTCCCTGTTAATCTGTACCGTACTCTATGTGCTGATTGCACTGGTATTGACTGGCATGGTTTCTTATACACAATTGAAAGTGGATGATCCCCTGGCATTTGTTTTTGATCAACTCAAACTCTATAAAGTAGGATACCTCGTATCTGTGAGTGCAGTAGTCGCCACCACCAGCGTTTTACTCGTCTTCCAGTTAGGTCAACCCCGCATTTGGATGAGCATGAGTCGCGACGGATTATTGCCTAAGAAATTTGCTACCGTACATAAAAAGTTTCAAACCCCATCTTTTGCTACCATTGTTACCGGCATTCTGGTTGGAATACCCGCTATGTTTGTATCGAGTGGTACGATGACTGATCTTACCAGCATTGGAACACTTTTTGCCTTTGTGTTGGTATGTTTCGGCGTACTCGCTTTGCCTCGCTTACCCGAAGAAGGTGGCCGCAGTATTTTTAAGCTGCCTTATATCAACGGACAATTTATTTTACCTGCACTGGTCGCTATCCTGTTATTTTTCATGCGTAACCGCATGGTAAGTGCCATCCAAAATCTCAACAATGAGGGTTATCAGGAATTGTTGTTCCTGGTGTTTGTGGCACTTTCAATTCTTGCTGCCGTCAGAACTTTTCAGAAAAAATATTCCCTGATACCGGTGGTGGGTGGTTTGTCTTGCTTATACCTGATGATTGAAATTCCTGCGATCAGCTGGACCTGGTTCTTCGTTTGGATGGGCATCGGCTTGTCTATTTATTTTTTGTACGGACGCAAACACAGCCGCCTGGCTTCGGCAGCAGAATAAATACTGCTGTCGTACCTTTGCACCATGAAATACCAGCCGGGAGATGAGATCATCGTACTGCTCAGCAATGAGACAGGTAGGGTAGTGGAGATCATCAACGATGAGATGGTAATGATAGAAGTCCGGGGGGTTAAGTTCCCTGCTTATATGGATCAAATTGATTTCCCCTACTTCAAACGATTTACGGAGAAAAAAATCGTTCAGGAAAAAAAGCCCGCCAAAGTATATATTGATCAGGTTCCTACAGAAAAACCGGTTCCCAATCAATTACCCACTGCAGAGGGGGTTTCGCTGAGTGCGTGGCCTCGTTTTGTGTTTGATGAATTTGATGATGAGGTGGTAGAAAACCTAAAAATCTACCTTGTCAATAAAACTTCCGATCGTTTTAGTTTTCGGTATAAGCAGCTGGCACAAGGCCTGGAAGAATTTGATTTACATAGCGAGATTGGTCCCTTCCAGGATTTTTATCTGCATGATATCCCTTTTGAAAAGGTCAATGATGCACCCACATTTTGGATTGATTTTACGCTGCAACCTGCTGATAAAAAGCGGGCATCTCATTATGAGGTGCAGTTGAAATGGAAGCCCAAAGCCATTTTCAAAAAAATGGAAGAGCTGAAAGAACAGAATCTACCGGCGGCTATATTTCCGTTGATGACTGCTTATCCCGATTATGTGCCCGAACCCTTTACCGATTTGTCACCCTTACAGCGCAAAGGATTCAAAGTATATGATGCTTCTCGCATCAAAGAAAATCTTTCTCCTGCCCGAACGGTAATTGATTTACATGCCGATAAGATTTTGGATAACTGGGAGAATATGTCGCCGGATGAAATCTTAGATTGCCAGCTCAACGAATTGGATCACTGGGTTGATCTGGCCCTTGCTCACCGGCTTGATTCCATGGTCATCATACATGGGGTAGGTGCCGGAGTATTGCGACAGGCAGTTCACGAGAGATTGAACCGGCGCAAGGAAGTGAAATCCATTGTGCATCAGTATGAGCCGGCTTATGGAGAAGGTGCCAGTCGGGTGTATTTTCGCTACTGATCAGTCATCTATTCGCTTTTTCGTACCTTTGCAAAGCTATTTTCCGAGCCATCGTTTCGCCTTTGGCGGAAAGGAAAGTCCGGACAGCACAGAGCAACCTACCGGTGAATAGCCGGCTTTCGCCCCGCG
>JBIIRN010000253.1:0-3199 GCA_044341525.1 Sediminibacterium sp.
AGAATAAATTCCGGGGGGAATTATCTTCCGAACATTCTGCTTCCCTTCAGCGATTTATCGAACTTGAAAAAAGTTCTTATCTCGGGAAGAAAATCGCCTTCGAAAGAAGTTTCAAGAAGTATTGGACGAACCGGTTTTCCTAAGCCATTACAACTCCTGCTTTGTCGGTTAAATGTTAACTTGCAGGGGTGACTCCCTCTATAGCTATTATACTGGTGAACTGGAACAGTTATGCATTGACCCGTGACTGCCTGCTTTCATTGCAACAAATTCGGCATACCGACTATGATGTATTACTTGTAGACAACCAGTCTTCCGATGGGTCGGGACTTCAACTGAAGCAGGAATTTCCTGCCATCATTTACCTGCAAGCGCCCGGTAACCTCGGCTTTTCCGGTGGCAATAATCTGGCCATCCGGTATGTTTTGGAAAAAGGATATCAGTATACCCTCCTGCTGAACAACGATACCACCGTTGCCCCGGATTTTCTGGAAAAGCTATCCCGCTACTTAGATGAACACCCGAAAGTAGGTGCAGTGCAACCCCTGATCTATTGCGATGAACCCAGAGATGCTATCTGGAATGCCGGATCTTTTTATATCCAACTGCTGGGTCAAACCTGGGTGAAAAAGATCGTGAGGCCCTTACCCCCTGAAAAAAAGAAAGGTGAGCCGGTAGACTGGATCACCGGATGTGCTTTCATGGTGCGAACCGAGTTATTGAAAAAAACGGGACTACTTGCTGAAAAAATGTTCATGTACTTTGAAGATGTTGACCTGAGCTTCCGCATCCGGCGGGAAGGCTATGCACTGCATCTTGTTCCCAGTGCCGTGATTTGGCATGTGGGTGGCATGTCGAATAAGCAAGCACAAAAAAATGCCGAGGGACTAGTCAACCCGGTAGTACATTACCTCAATACCCGCAACCGCATCTGGATAATAAAAAAATATACCCCCCTTTATTTTCTGCCTACGGTTATCCTGTTTCATTTTTTTTATTTTACAGGAACAATTGGTTACTTCTTAATCAGGGCAAGATTTAAAAAATTAAGTGCAGTGCTGAAAGGTATCCGGGATGGCCTGACCGAACATATTACTTACGAAACCAACCAGCGTAGCTGATCCGAAAATCACATGTTCTTGTTTCCAGTCATATACATCGCTTCCTTCATCTACGGCGCTTACCTGCTGTTGAAAAAAGATATTCGGGGTTTCCCTGTTTTCGTTGTTGGTGGATTGCCCATCTATATCCAGGCACTTTCCGTAACACATTTGTATGGCTTGGCTTCGATTATTCCCCTGATGCAGGGTTTCAAAGAAATCATTGCCATCGGCTCACTGGCAATGGTCGTGTTTACTTTAGAACGCAAACCCAAATGGCATCCGGTTGATCAGTGGATGTTGGTGTTTTTGGGAATTACTTTTCTCTATCTGATATTACCCATCGGCCCCTACCCTTTCATGAGCCGGCTGCTGGCCTTCAAATCGCTGTCGATGTTTCCGCTGATTTATTTTGCGGGACGTTTTTGTAAAGCTGCAGACATCAACCTCAATCACCTGTTCTCCTGGATCTGTATCGTTACCATAACAGCAGCAGTTGTATTGGTTTTCCTCGAATGGATACCCTATGAACACCTGCACACCAAAACAGGGTTCATGGATTTTCATATTCAATTTTTCAATGCAGAGCAATCCGGTAATTACGGACTGTTCTGGACATTTGAGACAGAGGCAGGACTAAAAAGATTTGGCAGCATTTTTAGCAGCCCTTTGGAACTCGCCGCCTCCACCGTACTCACCCTCTCAGTATTGCTTGCCCTGGCCGGTGATCGACTCATGCATTTTCGCTTCACCGGCTTGAATACAGCAGCATTGTTCGCAACACTCATTTGTATATTGCTTGCTGTATCGCGGGCAAGTATGATTAACTATTTCATTCTTTTCTATTGCTTCGCTCATCTCACCCGACAGAAAAAACTGGTGCGCTTTTTTAACCTTGCTTTCATTGCTGTTATTCTCTTGCTGATTTTTGTAGTCAAGGGGGATATCTTGTCATTTGTGGTTGATACCCTCCGTTTTCAAAATGCCTCCAGCATCGGTCACTTGCTGGAATGGATGAATGGCTTACAAGCAATGGCGGCTAATCCGCTCGGACTTGGACTAGGATCTTCCGGACGCGTGGCCATGGAAACTAATGACAATATTGGGGGCGAGAATCAACTCATCATCATCGGCGTGCAAACGGGTATCCCGGTTTTGCTGGTCTATGTTTTCATTTATTTTCTTCTGTTGCAGACGGGGTTCAGGAATCTGGGACAAGCACGTGGAAAAAAGAGAAGACTCATCCTGGCCGTTATTTTTTTGAAAATAGGTATGCTGATTCCTTTACTGACTTCCTACATTGACTCCTTCAACTACATTACCTACACCATCAATTTTTTAAGTGGACTAATGATCAATGTGATCATGTACCGGGAAGAGAACCGGCAGGAATTACCCAATGATGTAGAAGCAGTATCAATTAAATAATCCGTAACGGATGATGCAATAAATGGCGCGAAAGCCATCTTTCCAGTTGATTTTTTTTCCTTCAGCAAAGGTTCTTCCATAGTAGGAAATACCTACCTCATAAATCCGTACCCCCGGAAACTTAACCATCTTGGCTGTGACTTCGGGCTCAAAGCCAAAACGCTTTTCCTTCAGGTCAAGACTCTTCAGAATATCAGCCCGGAATAATTTGTAGCAGGTCTCCATATCGGTGAGGTTCAGGTTGGTGAACATATTCGACAGGAAAGTCAATACTTTGTTTCCAATGCTGTGCCAGAAGAATAGAATCCGGTGCGGATTTCCGCCGATGAAACGAGAACCATATACTACATCGGCATGGCCTTCGATGATGGGTTTGAGCAGGATGGAAAATTCGCGGGGATCATATTCCAGGTCTGCATCCTGCACAATGATGTAATGCCCGGTAGCCAGTCGAATGCCCGTATGCAGGGCTGCTCCCTTGCCCTGGTTGAAGGTATGCCGGTCGTAGCGAATGAAGGGGTAGCGTTGCATCCATTCAGCCACTACATCACCTGTCTTATCAGTAGAACAATCATTGACTACAATGATTTCCTTTTCAAATCCGGCAGGCAATTCTGCGGCGATGAGCCGATCTAAAATAGATCCAATGGTGGGTTCCTCGTTATAAGCGG
>JBIIRN010000254.1:0-3198 GCA_044341525.1 Sediminibacterium sp.
ATAGAGGGTCCTTATCAACAAGTAATGGAGGTAATACATCAAATACAGGAACAGCTTCAGCAACGGGGTTGTGCAGAGTGGATTACCCAGATTCAGTTGCATATCCGTTCCGGCAGACCGGTGACGGCTGATGAAAAAACCGGGGCCCATCGTTAATGCTCCCTCATTTCGGGTTCCTGATATCATTTTATTGTATTGTTATATATTTAATATGAATTGATTTACAATTTATATTAACTATTTTCAATTGATTAAATATTATAATTATATTTTATAAATATATATCGCTTGGGTTACCAACGTAATTTTGGGGTATAATTGATAGTCCGGGTAGATTTAAATTCATCAGTCAGATAAATAAAAATGCAAGGGAAGAGTTGGTTTTTGCTGCTATTGTCCTTTTTCGTTGTAATCTCCTGGGGACTATCAGGTCCGGGTAAGGACTGGGTATTGGTTAAAGTTCCCGCTGAGCAGGGACTTCGCTTTGATACCCTGCATTACCGATTGAGAGGTTCTGTTATACGTGGTCAGGGGGTAATTGGTGACAGTGGGGTAGTCACCTCCGGAGACAGCATGTTATCTCGGAATAATATCATTTGGTTCCAGGCCGCCTGTTCGGAATTTTCGGTAGGGTCAAGGGTACTGATTACCAATGCTGTTAATCATTTTAAGGTTGCCGCATTGATCACCCACCGCGTGAAATCGCAGCGAAACACCGGTGGCATGCGCCTTTCGCTGGAACCGGAAGGAGCAGCCATTCTACATTTTGACAGGGAGGGAGTGAATCAAATCCGGGTACAATTGCTCGATTCTCTTCGCTTAGTTGCTCGAGTTGAAAAAGATTTGGTATCCCCGGAAACGAACCCTTTGCAAGAACCTATTCGGGATTCAGTCTCCGGCTACCACTTTAAAAATTCAGGACGTCAAATCAAGGGAATTGCCAGTTTTTATAGCCTGAACCTGGACGGCACTTTAACTGCTACGGGGGAAAAATTCAGGAATGAGAAGCTAACAGCGGCCAGTAATAACCTGCCGTTGAATACCTGGGTGAGGGTTACCAACCAGCGCAATGGGAATTCCGTGATTCTCAGGATCAACGATCGCATGCATCCCCGCATGGCCAAAAAGGGGAGGGTAGTGGATTTGAGTTATCGGGCTGCCCGAACCCTCGATTTTGTCAAGGCAGGTTTGACCAAAGTGACAGTGGAAGTACTGCAGGTATTGCCTAAAAAGCTTTACCCTGCGTATGTTTCGGCTCCCTCAAAACCGACCTCAGTTCCTTCCGATTCTTTGAAAAATTGGATAGATAGTATAGTACCTTCCCCTGCTCCTTTTAAGGGGATGGCAACTGTTTATCCCGGTGCTCATAGTGGCCGCAAGACCCAGTCCGGCACTATTTATCGCCCCGGATTAATGACAGCGGCAGCGAACCGGGTAGAGTTGGGTAGCCGTCTAAAAGTAACCAGTTTAGACACCGGCCAGTGGGTGGAGGTCCTGGTAAATGACCGGCTTCCGGCGGCTGCCGACAAGACGATTGTGGTCCAGTTAAGCGAACAGGCGGCTAAAATGCTCAGTTTCAACCCCCAAAAACGGCATAAAGTAGAGGTTTTACCCCTGTTTTCCCCACAAAAAAATAAATAATAATTTCATTTCGCTATAATTTTATAAATTCAATAACTACCTTTATTTTTGCTCATTAAATTAAAAAACTGATTATGAAGAAAATTATGCTTTTCATGGTTGCGTTGTGTACGACAGCTGTAGCTTTCTCACAACCCATGAAATCCTATAAAAAGGACCCCTCCATCGGGATCAGCTTCTTTTTAAAGGATATGAACACAGCCAACCTGATTGATAAAACTTCTTTGTCAAATGTTCTGAACAACAAGCAGTGGACCAAAGTGGGTGATATGGCTCCGGGTATTGCTGTGAATTATTTCAAAGGGTTGACTGAGTACATCGATTTTCAGGGAACTTTAGGTGGATCATTTACGAAGTATCCATTCTCTTTCAATTCCGGTTTGGCTCCCTCTACTCAAAATAAGTTTTTATTGGAATTAGCTACGGCTGCCAATATTAAGTTGTTAACCGACAAACATGTAATTGTGCCTTATATCCATTTGGGAGTAGGTGCCTCTATGTATGCCGGCACTTTTTTTGCTGCTTATTCTCCTACCGGAGCAGGGTTGCAGTTCAAACTCACTGAAGGTACTTTCCTGAACACGATGTTCGGATACAATATCAAGGTTTCTCCTAATTCAGTTAATCACCTGACTTATTCCTTAGGTCTGATTTCTCCCATGAAAGAGAAGAAGGCTGTTGTTGTTCCTCCACCTCCACCACCTCCTCCTGTGGTTGTTCCTGAAAAGGATACGGATGGAGATGGTATCGTAGACAGCAAGGACAAGTGTCCTACTGTACCGGGTATTGCTAAATACGACGGTTGTCCGATTCCGGATACTGATGGCGATGGTATCAATGATGAAAATGATAAGTGTCCTACTGTTAAAGGTTTTGCTAAATACCAGGGTTGTCCTATTCCGGATACTGATAAAGATGGTATCAATGATGAAGAAGACAAGTGTCCTACTGTACCGGGTCTTGCCCGCTACCAGGGTTGTCCTATTCCGGATACAGATGGTGATGGCATCAATGATGAAGAAGATAAGTGTCCTAACGAAAAAGGTATCGCTGCTAACTTCGGATGTCCTGATATCGCTCCTCAGCTTAAAATCGCTGCTAAGACTATCACTTTCGTAACCGGAACTGATAAGTTCGCTGCACCGAAAATTGTTCCTGAGAAATTACAATATGTGTTAGATGCACTGAATAAGTATCCTTCACTGAAGTTGGATATCGAAGGACATACTGACAATGTAGGTTCTGCCAAAATGAACAAGGCGTTGTCACTGAAGCGCGCCAATAAGATTCAGAGCTGGCTCGTGAGCAAAGGCGTTGCAAAAGATCGCCTGACCGCTACCGGATTTGGTCTTGAGAAGCCTGTTGCTACCAATAAAACAGCAAAAGGTAGACAAGAGAACAGACGCGTAGAATTACTGCCTCGCTTCTAATCTCACTCTGATTGAAATTCAAGAGGCTGCCATTTGGCAGCCTCTTTTTTTATGTAGATATTATTTTTTTCTTGTTTAGAGACGATCCGGGCCATACCTGTTAAACCGGGTCTACATCAGCGTAAAT